>JAGMBH010000029.1 GCA_023129815.1 Dehalococcoidia bacterium | reverse complement strand
TGGCGTGCCAAAGCGACGCCCAATTTAGAATGAAGGTGACCCTCGCCCACCCCTTATCTGGCGAGGGAGAGGAGGTGAATAGAGATGTGGCGCAGAAGGTCTTGGAGGTTTTACTTCGGGCTTCCTCCTTTTGGTTTCTACTTCCATGGACTAAGGCCATCCCCGAGCAAGGAAGAGTACCTTAATATGCTTCAAGAATACAAGAAAGACTTGGAGGAGGAATTAAGGGAGCTAGAAAGGGAAATTGAGGAAGTAAGAGGGAGCTCATAGCATACCATTTTTATCTTAGCGTTTTTCACTCCTCATTGCCTCTCCTGCTAGTCTCAAATGTTGAGGCGGGTACCGGCATTGTTGAAAAAGAACTTATCCTCAAATTCACGGGCTATTAGCATAATTGCTGGCAGACCAGTGCAATGGCACAGTCCTAATCTCTGAACACCCAATTCTTTAAGGGCAGCGATAGTCAACCATATTCGCTCTTCAGAAGCATGAATAAGATGAGAGCCACCTAATACCATATGTATCGATTTTACACCGGTAAGCTGCTGAGCATAGTATAGGGTATTAATAGGGCCGCGGTGGGCACAACCGAGAATGACAATCAATCCCGGCTCGGCATTTATGATGAGCGCCTGGTCGTCTAAGAGCTTATCAGGCTGCCAGCCAGAATCTTGCTTCACAAAGAATACAGGCTCTATCTCCTCAAAGTCAGTTACCATAGGCACTTCACCAGTAGTCATTATGCTATCAGTTATCCTTACTGGTTTTGTGGTTAAATTAAAGTTAGCCCCGAGTCTTTCTAGCTCCTGGCGCTGAAAAGGTATGCCGTTGTATCTATCCTTTTGACCTTGACTGCGGCTATATTTAGCTACCCATATATCGGGGTGAGCTATTATCTCCACCTCTTCCCCCATCTTGCCTAGGATTTGGCGTAGACCACCAGTGTGGTCATAGTGACCGTGACTCAAGACAACCTTATCGATTTTACTGAGATCAATTCCAAGAACATCAGCATTATAACTGGCTGAGATGCTTGCTCCAGTATCGAACAAGATGTTTACATCATCTGTCTCTACCACGATACTCAGCCCATACTCAGCCAAAAGGTAACCTCTATCAGCGCAATTTTCGCTTAAAGTTGTGATGCGAGCCTTCATTTTATTCTTCCGTTATAATTATTCCCTCAAGGTTAAACTAGTTGGGGTAAAACCGTATTTCCAGAAGGAAGAATATAGGCTTGGAAATCCTCGCCATACTTACCTTTAACATAGTCTATTGCTTGAGCTAAATTGTCCATAGGCGTAAAAAACAATTTATAGACTTCCTCATTTGCTAGTGAAGAAATTAATATCACTTCAACTTTTTTTGCCACCTTGGCAATAACATAGGCTTTATGACCACCCAAGGCAAATCTTTTTCCCAGACGCTGAATTATATCCTCCGGAGTTTTGGCCTCTTTTATCCATTCTTTAAAAGTAGCTTCTCCATATCCCTCAAGGCATTCGGCTAATAAGATAATTGTCCCTCCTGGCTTTACTGCCTGATAAGCATTATCCAGAGCCTTTTGGGCTTGATAGACATTAATGTCTCTAGGATAACCACCAGCACTAGCAATTACTATCTCAGCTTTTTGTTCAATTTCACAAATATACGTTTTTCTACATAACTCTACTCCCTTTGACCAGGATGCCAGTAAGCTCCCAGCTACAACTTCTATTATTTTGTGATTTTCATTGGTTACCACATTAATATTAAAATCTACCCCTACTTTTTCCGCTCCCTCTTGCATCTCTTCGTGGACGGGATTGCCTTTAAGATTGCCACTTCGGGCATTGGGATGGACCATTTTCGCATGATTAGTTTCAATGGTCTTTCTTCCGCAAATGCCAGAGAAAATAGACTTTCTTCCTCCGGAGAAACCAGCAAAGTAATGCGGGACTATTACTCCGGTAGTAACTATAAAATCTACTTCATGGATGATTGGATTAACCCACAGTTCATTGCCACTTTTTAATTTGTCCAGATAGCATAAATTAGGGGCGTCGGCATCATGATTTATAAATTTATAGGTGGAGATTATATCTTCTCCAAACATGCCTCGCATCTCTTCCTCAGAATTAGCTCGGTGAATCCCAGTAGCAATGATAAATTTGATATTTTCTATCTTTACCCCCACCTCCCTTAACTCATCTAATAATGGCGGCAAGATTATCTTATAGGGGGTAGGCCTGGTTACATCATTTACAATAACCAGTATATTTTGCGCTTTTTTCTGAAGGATTAATTCTCTTAAAGAAAGACTATCTATGGGGTTCTTTAGTAACCTTTTTAGCTTATGTTCTGGATTTGATAAAACCTCTTTCTCTTTTGAATGTAATATTCGTATTACATTCTTCCCCTCTAAGGGTAATCTAACACTTCCTTTGCCGTACTTTAACTCCATTTTTCTTTCTGCTCAAAATCCAATGATAATAAACTCTTAACGTAATACTTCCCCCTCTAATAATAATTGAACTCGTGGAGAAAATAAACCCCAGCAAACGGCTTCAACAGCACTAAAATAGCGGGGGTTTTTCATCTTTCCTACCAGTCTTTCTTGAGTGTCTTTTGTCTTAATAGGCATCACCTCTTCTTCTGGTGCATAAAAACAAGGGGGATGCCTCGCTTATCACAGGCACTCCCGCCCCACATGTATATTGTCCTTATGAACAATAGACTACCCTTGTGCGGACAGCACTATCAAGCTGTTAATTACTCTAGTGCTCCTGCCTTAATTCAATCCTGCTACCCAAAATAGCGAATGTTAATAGGTTCGCGTTGACTTTTCACAAATCAGCTATCCAGCTCTAAACTAAGGTTCCGATTTGCTCATCAGTTGGCAGTGGCTTAAAAGGCAATTTCTCCCACCACAGAGCAGGTTCGAGAGAAGGGCTTGCAGCTATCTCAAGACTACAAGGCAGTTAAATAATGTGTAGATGGTTACTATATTAACAAATACCGCAAGAGGTGATACGCTATTAGTAAGTGGTGCGTAATATGTAAATTTAACGGAGAGCGTAATATGGCAGTATTGTGAAGAACCGATAAAAGAGGTATTGGAGCTTAAAAACTATATCAATTTGGAAACACTGCCATGAGTGCCCATTTGAAGTACCCCCTCAAAATAATAAGGAGGAATGAAATTATGAAGACGTATTCGTTTGTTACAGCTAAGAAAATTCTATTTGGCGTGGGTGCTGTAGAACAGCTTGGCAGGGAACTAAAAGATATCGGCGCCAAGAAAATAGCTATTATAACTGATGCAGTGGTTAAAAAGGCTGGATGGGTTGATAAAGTAACGGGTATGCTGGAAAAGGGTGGTTTTGATTATGCGGTTTGGGATAAAGTGGAGCCCGAACCGGCTTTAGAAGTTGGTGAAGCAGCAATACAATTCACCAGGGAGGGGAAATACGATAGCGTTATCGGGCTTGGTGGTGGCAGCGTAATGGATACTGCTAAGGCAGCGGCTGTCTCAATCACAAATCCTGGAAGCCTTAAGGAGTGGGTTAAGGAAGTTTTTGAAAAACCATTAGCTCCACTTGTGCTTATCCCAACTACATCTGGAACCGGGAGTGAGGTTTCCAACGCAGCGGTTTTTGCTACCCCCGAAGTCAAATATGTATTGTATAGCTCGCTTATGTATCCAGATATTGCACTTGTTGATCCTGAATTGACCAGAACGGTGCCTGCCCGCACGACGGCCAATACAGGTATAGATGCATTGTGTCATGCTATCGAGGCTTATGTATCCTTAAAAGCTAATCCGATAACAGACGCCCTAGCGCTAGAAGCAATACAGCTTGTTGCTGAAAATCTCAGAGCAGCTTATGCTTACGGAGATAACATGGAGGCCCGATCAGGCATGTCCCTGGCATCTTTAATGGCTGGCCTGGCTTTTGGAAACGCGGGAACTGTGATTGGACATGCATGTGGTTATGCTTATGTATATCCAGCGACGAAATTTCACTTCCCACATGGCTATTCAATAGCTATTACAATGCCCTATGTGCTGGAATATAATGCTATTTCGAATCTGCAAAAGCATGCCACCATTGCGGAGCTCTTAGGAGAGCCTACCTCAGAATTATCCTTACGAGAGGCAGCATTCAGATCCGCCCTGGCTTTTAAGAAGCTTTTAATAGATTTAAATATGCCAACATCAATTAAAGAAGTCGGCGTAACAAGGGACATGATTCCCTCAATAGCAAAGAACGTTTTTAAGAGCACCGCACATGTAGCACGCAATCCGCGTAAAGTCACAGAGGAAGGCATGGTTAGACTCTTTGAGAAAGCCTATGAAGGAAAACTAGAATGTGGAACATGATGCTGTGTAATCTTGCTCTGGCGTTGGATTCATATTCGCCCCCAATTTTGTAGTTGCGACCCTTCCACAAGGTTAAAGGGGGGCATTACATTTTTGAACACTCCCTTTAATGTTAAGTTGTCTGCCAAACTAGATAATGATAATATTAACTGTAATTATTTTAGCTACAGTGGTAAGATATACTAAGGGTAATTAAGAAATGGAAAAGGGTACTTGGAAAACTAAAGCGGGATTGGCTCAGATGCTGAAGGGTGGCGTAATCATGGATGTGGTCACCGCGGAGCAAGCCAAAATTGCTGAGGAAGCTGGTGCTTGCGCTGTCATGGCCTTAGAGCGGGTGCCGGCGGACATTCGTGCTGCCGGTGGAGTGGCTCGTATGGCTGACCCAACTATAATCTCAGCTATAAGGGATACAGTAAGCATACCGGTAATGGCAAAATGTCGCATCGGGCACTTTGTCGAGGCTCAAGTGCTACAAGCACTGGGCGTTGATTTTATTGATGAATCTGAAGTGCTTACTCCTGCTGATGAGAACCACCATATTTGGAAGCACGATTTCAAGGTTCCCTTTATTTGTGGCTGCCGTGATTTAGGTGAGGCGTTGCGTCGTATTGCTGAAGGGGCAGCGATGATTCGAACGAAAGGTGAGGCGGGAACAGGGAATATTGTTGAAGCTGTGAGACATATGCGAGCAGTCCAGGGCGGAATTCGTAAGCTTCAGGCCTTACTGGAGGAAGAGCTGATAGCTGAGGCGAAGAAGTTAGGTGCTCCTTTTAAGTTAGTGATGGAGATACATAACACGGGGAAGTTGCCCGTAGTGAACTTCGCTGCTGGCGGCATAGCTACGCCAGCCGATGCTGCTTTGATGATGCAACTAGGTGCTGAGGGTGTATTTGTTGGCTCAGGGATTTTTAAGTCCAGTGATCCCCCAGCCATGGCAAAAGCCATTGTCAAAGCCACCACTCATTATCAGGACCCAGCTATTATTGCTGAAGTCTCTAAAGGTTTAGGTGCTGCTATGCCCGGCCTGGACATAAAGGCTATACCCCAGCAGGAGTTGCTAGCTACCAGGGGTGGTTAGCTGAAAGTAATTGTTGTTTTAGTATGCAAAGAGTAGTTAGTAATGAACTGGATGTTTTGCTTGATATTTTACCGCCTCATATCCGTGAACCACTTTATGAGCAATCTGGTCGGGGTGAATTACTGGAAGTAATCTTAGACTTGGGGCGCCTCCCTGAAGCTCGTTTTCCCCGTCAAGAGTTAATTCTCAATTCTAAGGAAGTTGACCCTGGTGATATCGACTATGTAGTATCACGAGTCGGTGAGTTCACTGGAGACAATCGCGCCGGCATTGAACGCACTCTTCATCGCATCTCAGCTGTACGCAATAGAAACGGTCGCATAATTGGTCTGACTTGCCGTGTGGGCCGGGCTGTGTTCGGTACTGTAAAGATGATTCAAGACCTTGTTGAATTGGGCAAGAATGTTTTGCTCTTGGGGCGGCCTGGGGTGGGTAAAAC
>JAGMBH010000028.1 GCA_023129815.1 Dehalococcoidia bacterium | reverse complement strand
ACACAGTTATGGATTTGAGCACCGGGGGTGATATTTCAGCCATCAGGAGAGCCATCATCAAAGCTAGCTCCTTGCCCATGGGAACTGTGCCCATTTATCAAGCTGGGATTGAGGCTATTGAGAAGCACGGAGCTATCCTGAACATGACTGTCGACGAGATCTTTGACGTGATTGAGGAGCAAGCTAGAGATGGCGTTGATTTCATGACCGTTCATTGTGGTGTAACTCGGGCATCCATAGCACGGCTAAAAAACCAAGGTAGAACAACTGATATAGTTTCTCGGGGAGGCGCCTTCCTCACTGGCTGGATGCTACATAACGAGGAAGAAAATCCTCTATATCAATATTATGACCGCTTGTTAGATTTAGCCCATAAATATGATTTTGCCTTAAGCTTGGGAGATAGCTTGCGTCCAGGAAGTATCGCCGATGCCACCGATAGGGCTCAAATCGAGGAGTTAATCATCCAAGGTGAATTAGTAAAGCGCGCTAGGGAAGCTGAAATTCAAGTTTTTGTCGAAGGGCCAGGACATTTACCCCTGGATCAAGTAGCCAGCAATGTTCAATTAGAAAAAAGCTTGTGCCACGGAGCGCCTTTCTATGTCCTGGGGCCACTAGTAACTGATGTAGGTGCTGGCTACGACCACATTACTGGTGCTATCGGAGGTGCCATTGCTGCTGCCGCTGGGGCAGATTTCTTGTGCTACGTCACTCCCACAGAACACCTTTCCCTTCCCAATATAGAAGATGTAAAGCAAGGAGTGATAGCCTCCCGCATAGCTGCTCATGCTGGTGATATTGTTAAGGGAGTAAAGGGTGCCAAGGAGTGGGATGAAAGAATGTCCCGGGCTCGCAAGAATCTTGATTGGGCGACTCAAATTGAATTGTCCTTGGATCCAGAGCTTTCAAAGCGAATTCATAGTAAAATTCCCACAGCAGGAGAAACTTGCAGCATGTGTGGCAAATATTGTGCCATGGCAATAGTAGAAAAATACTTAGGTATTTCGGCAATTAAATGCTAATTGATGGCTGCATCGCGGAGCTTGTCCTGATGAGCCAAAGCTCTGAACCCTTCGCTTGGTGTCATTCTGAGCATAGCGAAGAATCTCTTAGTGCTCAGGGCAGGCTCCGTGAAGAGGAGATTCTTGGGTCGCTTCTCTCCCTCAGAATGACAAGAGGTGAGGGGCTGGGAGCTAATATTGTTAAAGTGCCGGTCGGAGACAAGCCCCAACCCTACGGTAAACAACCATAATGGCGGGGGTCATCCTCGTCTTATGAAGGAAGTCTGATGCATTTGATTATAGATGGTTATTCCGCTAACCAAAAAATTCTTCAAGACATGGATTCTCTTAAACATTGGTTGGAAACTTACCCCTCTGAAATTGGCATGACAAGAATTTCACCACCTTACGTGCTTAGGTATGTAGGATCAAAGTCAGAAGATTGGGGGATATCTGGATTTGTTTTTATTGCCGAGAGCCATATTAGCGTCCATACCTTTGTTGAGAGCAATTATGTCAATATAGATATCTTTTCCTGCAGGGATTTTGATGCGGATAAAGCAATTAAAGATTTGCGAGATAAATTTCAGTTAGCTAAACTGAGGACTTGCCTTATTAATAGGGAATGGTCAGCAGAATTTGCTGCGGTGGCTAATCTCCCGAATTTTGTTTACCATGGGGAATAAAGAAGAGGTATTCCTGCCACGACGAGTCTTCGCGGGATTAGCGCCATCTTACTTTGATTTGGAAAAGGCCAAAGTAGCCATCCTACCCGTCCCCTACGAGAGCACAACTGAGTGGCGAGGTGGCACCCGTCATGGCTCACAAGCTATCATTGATGCCTCACAATACCTGGAACTTTATGACTTAGAGCTAAACCGCGAGATATATAAAGTTGGCATTCATACTCTGCCAGAAGTAGAGCCTGTGATGAGCAGCCCCAAAGATATGATAGACAGGGTCTATCAAATAACCAGGGGATTAATACAAAAGGAGAAATTTGTGGTAATGCTGGGTGGGGAACACTCGCTCTCTTTAGGAGCAGTCCAGGCTTTCAAGGAAACATTCTCCGAGCTTTCCGTGCTGCAACTGGATGCTCATGCCGACCTTCGCCATAAATATCTAGGAACCAAATATAGCCAGGCTTGTGTTATGCGTCGTATCTTCGAGCTTTGCCCCATTGTTCAAGTTGGAGTGCGCAGCCTTAGCTGGGAAGAGAAACAATTCTTAAACCAGCACAAGATGACGCCTTTCTATATGTCTGATTTGGCATCAAGTGCAGTTTCCGCAAAGCAAATAGCAGCCACACTCAGCGAAAACGTTTATCTAACCATAGATGTGGATGTCTTTGACCCCTCGATTATGCCAGCAGTGGGCACTCCTGAACCTGGGGGCATGCAATGGCAGCAAGTCTTAAATCTGCTGAGGTCAGTAGCCCTTCATAAGCACATAGTTGGCTTTGATTTAATGGAGTTCTGCCCACAAGAGGGTCCAGCTTCTTGCGCTTTTCTATTGGCCAAACTAGCTTATAAGCTTATAGGCTACGCTATACCACAAGATAAGCGATGAAAAGTAGCATAAGCCTAGGTAAAATTTTTGGCATCCCACTACGGCTCCATTACACCTGGTTCATTATCTTTGCTCTAGTAACCACCTCATTAGTGTTTTACTTCCCTGGTGATTATCCTACCGTGGAACGAATAGCTTTCGGCATATTAACCAGTATCCTTTTCTTCGCTTCCATAATTATCCACGAGTTAGCTCACAGTATCCTTGCTATTCGCAATGGCATCCCGGTGAAAGAAATTACTCTCTTTGTCTTCGGCGGCATTTCTCAGATAACCAAAGAAGCAACTCGCCCTAACACAGAGCTTTTGATAGCCGTAGTTGGTCCGTTAGCCAGCTTGGCTATGGCTGGCATCTTTTACGGGTTGTCCATTCTGCTAGCACAAGCTGAACAAACCCTAATAGCCGACTTAATGCAGTGGCTAGCTATAATCAATGTGATCTTAGCTCTATTCAACCTAATCCCTGGCTTCCCTTTGGATGGAGGCAGAGTATTTCGTGCCATTATATGGCGGAGAACAGGTAATTACCACCGGGCAACACGCCTCGCTACCAAGGTAGGGCAGGGTGTAGCTTATGCGTTTGTCGCTGGTGGTGTGGTAATTATTTTTGTGGCCCACTTATGGTTGAACGGCCTGTGGCTTATCTTCATCGGTTGGTTCTTGCACGATGCCGCTAGAGCTACCTATCAACAGACCTTGCTGCGTGATTCCCTCTCCGGTGTTAAGGTACGCCATGTTACCGATTATAGTTGCCCCCTTGTCTCCCCTGAGCTTACTTTGGAGAGCGTGGTTCAAGAGTATATCCTGCCCACAGGACGAAATTGCTTCCCAGTAGCCAAGGAAACCTTATTAGAGGGCGTGATAACCTTAAGTGACCTAAAGAAAATTCCCCGAACCCGTTGGGATACCACAACAGTGCAGGATATAATGACCCCGGTTAACAAATTAAAAATAGCCTACCTAAATCAAGATATCTTAAGTCTGCTACAGGAGATGGGGAAAACAGACCACATACCGGTGGTAGAAGAGGGAAAGGTTATCGGCATAGTGAACCGAGAAGACCTAAATCGTTTTCTTCGCACGCGAGTTGACTTAGAAATGAAATTAAGACCCTAAATCAATTGACACTGCTGCCTCTTTTGTCTTATCATTAGTTGTTCTGTGAGTAATATCACTAGTCCAGATTCTACAGTAGTTGAAGTAGCTGCTGATTATTTAATTAGTCTACCCCCGCAAGACAGAGAAAAAACACAGAGGGAAATATACAAATTTACCCGCTGGCTTGGCCTACACAGAAAAGCAGACGAGCTTAGTCCTCTCGATATAGCTATCTACGCTGAGCAAATCACCCCCCCAGAGACAAAGCCGGTTAAGTCTTTCCTTACCTATATTCGCAGAAAAGGATTCAGTAAGGTGAATTTAGCTGTCCACCTCCGAGTGAAAAAAACATCCCACAAGGGAGCTTCACCTCAGCAAAATCTCCCAGCCCAAACTACTCTAACAGCACAAGGTTATGCCAAACTTGAAAAAGAGTTGGCTGATTTGAAGAGTCAGCGCTCTGAGGTCACCGAGGAAATACGTAGAGCGGCAGCCGATAAAGACTTCCGAGAAAATGCTCCACTGGCAGCAGCTCGAGAACATAAGGCACATATAGAAGGAAGAATCCAAGAGTTAGAGGCAACTTTAAAATCAGCCACAATTATGGGTGAAAATCAAGGCACATCGAAGATAAAAAGCGGTGACACAGTGGTGCTTTACGACTTCTCTTCAGATAAGCAGCTCCACTACATTCTAGTCTACCCCCGGGAAGCAAATCCAACCAAGGGCAGAATTTCCATCGCATCACCTATAGGCAAAGCCCTTTTAGGCAAAGAAAGAGGACAAACAATTGAAGTCATCGCCCCTGCTGGCACATTTAGCTACCGCATTGAAGAGTTACACCATAAAATGCCCTAAATACAAGGAAATGACAATTGACTTGCCTTACAATACAAATTCAATAAAGGCAAAGAGACTTAACACACTTAAAAAGCTGATTACCGGAAGAAATGCCGGCAATCGCGCAGGTTTTCAGGCAAATTTTTGATCATTTTTAGCCCTCTTTCGTTGAGGGAATGCCCACTCCCAGTTCGTCTGAGAAAAAAAGGAGGCGAGAATTAAAATCTTTAGCTGAATCCACTCCCTTCACTCTAGCTCTTTCTGCTATATAAAGGCTGTAGGAAGGAGTCCCATAAAAGATAGTAGGTTCCACTTCTTTCATCCAGTTAATCGCTCTATCGGTCTGCCCTGGAACGCCAACACCAAATAGAAAGGCAACGGCGCCCAAACGCTCAGCTCCCACCAATGCTCTCCAGCTAATGGAATTATCATCTGTGGGGCTAAAAGTGGAGCAACTTTCATTACATCAAGGCGCTCATTAAATGAGGCAACCAGAGTTGCGCTGTAGTGAGGTTTTGGAATGAGCCTGAAGAACTGCTTTGGTTATCACGCCCAGGGTCCCCTCACTGCCTATCATCAAATGCAACAAATCAAGCCCCATAGCCTCCTTAATTAACTTCCCACCTAAAGTTACTATCTCTCCGCTGGGAAGTACAACCTCAACGCCCTTGACAAAGGCCCTGGTGACACCATACTTTACTGCTCTGGCACCGCCGGCATTGGTGGCAACTATACCGCCTACATGAGCACCTACATCTCTCGGCTTCGGAGGGAAAAACATACCCGCGTCTTCCGCTGCCTTTACCAGATCTCCATAACTAACTCCCGCCTGGGCAGTTATCATTAAATTCGCCTTGTCTACCTCTTCAATCTTGTCAAGCCTTTCCTCGGAAAGAAGTACACAGTCTATATTTGGTATAGCACCACCAACAAGCCCACTTCGTCCACCCGTAACAATGACCGGGAATTTCTCTTTATTCGCCAGCTTCAATATCTCCGATATCTCTTGCGCATTAGCCGGTTTTACCAAGATGACATTTTCCTGCCGGCTTAGGCCGCACAGGCCCGTATACTGCATCCTCCATATAGTCCAACATCAGTTCCCATTTTGTTATAACCCAGTCCTCACCTACAATCTCCCGTAACTTCTCTACATTCACCATGAACTCTTCCTTTTAATCTCGTTTATCAATTTTGGAGCTAGTTCATATTTGCCGTTTTGCAATTGTACTATTTCCCTGCGCGCTTTCTTTCCCTGGCTTCGATCTCCACCATAGTATCAAGGATCTTCTTAGCTCCGACGTAAACAGGCGTATCCACCATCTTGCCTTTGTATGACACTGCTGCCGACCCCTTGGCGATTCCTTCCTCTTCAAACACCTTAACAACCTCTCTAGCCCACTCTACCCTCTCAGGTGCCGGAGTGTAAATCCTGTGAGAAGGCTCAATCTGGCTGGGATGAATCAGCATTCTTCCTTCCATGCCTAACTGCCGACCGTAGAGGGTATCTTTCTCAAAGCCCTCAGTGTCTCTGAAGGCTACATAAGGACAGTCAATAGCTATAATACCGGCCGCTCTAGCGGCACAGGCCATGCGCGCTCTAGCCCATTTCTGTTCCTCACCTATCGGCTGGGTCAGGGTAACCCTCATATCGGTAGTATAATCCACCGCCCCAAAAATCAGCGAATTAACTCTTTCACTGGCAGTAGCCGCTTCATAAACATTCATCATGCCTTTAGCAGTTTCAATCAATAGCTGAATTTTTATGCTCCCTACCTCTAACCCCTTTCTCTGTTCCATTTCTTCTAGTTTCCAAGCCAAGCGCTTTACATGATCTGCCCCCCCACACTTAGCCAGACAAATAGCCACAAGCCCTTCATCAACCACCGCTTCACAATCTGCATTGGTCATACCCGTTTCCCAGTTGTTGATACGAACATAAACGTCGGCGCCGGATGATGCCGCAAATTTGAGATTCTTATGGCTCAATTCTCGAGCTTTTTGTTTCTCTGCCGGCGGCACCGAATCCTCAATATCCAGTGTAATCACATCCGCCGGTATCCTCGGAATCTTGGCAATCAAGTCCTCCTTATTTCCTGGAACATAAAACACTGACCTCAAAACTGGCATCTTCTTACCTCCTATAGATTTAAATTTTTGACTACCCGGAAAAAGACCCCAACATATCAACCACTCTACATATTACACCCCCTATAACTTTAACAGTTTTTTAAGCGTAGGGACGATTTCTTTAGGCGTTTCCACTGGATAAGCCCCTGCCTCACGAAGGGCTTTTACTTTGCTTTGCACCGAACCACGCCCTCGCTCTACTATGGCAGATGCATGGGAGAAGCGTTGTCCTTCAGGAGCCGCTGTTCCGGCAATATAGATGATGAAAGGTTTGGTAACTTTACCAGCTTTGATAACCTCGGCTGCCTCCTCCTCCTGACTGCCGCCAATCTCACCAAATGCAGCCACAGCAAGAGTCTGTTCATCTTTCTCAAATAGGAGAAGAAGGTCAGCAAAGGACACCCCAAGAATTGGTTCGGTACCTGTATGAATGGCTGTACTTACACCAAACCCTCCGTTCTTGAGAACCCATGGCACTGTCCCAGACTCCCCGCCACTCCGAGATAAGACTCCAATTGGACCAGGCTGAAATAGCTTATTCGCCCACTGGACATTCCCACCTAACCATCCTGCCACAGCCTTCCCCGGGCTCATGATACCAATCGACCCCGGCCCGATTATCATCACTCCTGACTTACTGGCTACCGAGACCATCTCCATGATATCGTGAAGAGGCACCCGCTCTACTGGAGCAACAATATATTTGACACCAGCGTCAATAGCTTCCAATACCGCCGTTTTCAGTCCCGGGCCGGGAATAAAGGTAACACTCATATCTACCGCTCCCTGAGCCCTCACCGCTTCCTTAACAGTATTATAGACCGGAATTCCATCCACTTCCTCTCCACCTCGGCCAGGAGAGGTACCCGCTACTACCTTAGTGCCGTAATTTTTCATATACCTAGAGCGAAGAGAGCCCTCACGTCCCGTTATTCCTTGAACAATTACCTTGGTATTTTCATCAATAATAATCGCCATTTTTACCCCCTATTTAAGACTGCGTTTCCTCAGATAGTCATCCAAACCTTTAATAGGAATCTCGATATAGATAGCATTATTGCCACGCTGCCAACATTCATACTCGCAGGCTAAGCATTCTGTGCCTCTCCGTCTTAGCTCCTCAGGGCTAAGATGACTTACAGAGGGCCTCCCGTCACTTAATTGCAAAATAGCCCGACTGTAAACCTTACAGGCCTCTATGCAAGCTTTGCTTAGGCAATCCGGGCATTTATCGGTATCAATGATTACCTTGATGGTTCTTTCTTCAAATTCCATGGACATAGAACCTCCCTTATTTTCCTTTCTCTTCATGGTATTCTTTCACTAACGCCAGCATCCTTTCCCCAATGAAATCGCTATCCTCTACACGTTCGCTGCCGTAAATTTCGATACGCCCGGGTACATCTTTCAGACCCTCTCTTAGTATTTGCAAAGACTCTTCCTCCTTATTCCCAGCTAGAAGAAGGACACAAGGAAACCCCGGTCTTTTGGGGAGTTCTTCTCTCAAGGCCTTGACTATAGCATGGGCGTGATGCCACTGCTCCTGGTTGGCGATTAGGAAGCCGGCCAGCAGGTAACCTTCAATATTGGGCTGGGATAGAACTACTTTGGCCACTCGATAAATTTTGGAAGCCACTGGATTGCCACTCGTGTCAGCAAAATTTGCCGGTTTGAGACCTACCCGACTAAGGGCGTCCATCCCTACCATGGCTCCCCCACCACCAATGGCATGGAAACCGATGAAACCAGGACTTGTTTCATCCAGGCTCATCTTCATAACAAATCCTGAGCCACGAAGGTCTGTTTCTTCAATTCCCCAGCCAACCATATCAAAATCTGTGGGCTCCCAGGGAAATTCCCTAGGGATAGCGATCCCCATCTCGGGGTGACGGAAGGTTGAACTATCATCAATACCCATACGGCAGTCCCCAGCAATCACTTTGCCCTCTCGAGTCAATACTAAAGGATTGATTTCCAGGATATTGCAATCACGTTTCTTAAAGACTTCCACCACTTTAGAAATAACCCCCGCCATTTCCCTCAGTAACTTACTAGGGATGCCCGCACTGCTAGCCAGATCCAAGGCATCATAGAAAGGAAAACCTTTAAGGTAATCAACCTCGGCTCGGAAAATTTTATCCTTTGGGACTTCTTCTATATCTATCCCCCCTTCAGTGCTGAACATGATTACCGGAGCTCTACAATCCCAGGAAGCATCGGGAATTACACCTACGTAATATTCTTTCTCGATATCCAGTTTCTCCTCTACCAGCACCTTCCGCACTGGAAATCCTCTTACTTCCATTCCTAAAATAGCACTGGCAGCCTTTTCTGCTTCTTCGGGAGTATCAGCAAACTTTATTGC
>JAGMBH010000027.1 GCA_023129815.1 Dehalococcoidia bacterium | reverse complement strand
GGATGAAGCAAGGCGTTCTAAATAGATATCGTGACCTCCTCCCGGTTACTGTGGCAACCCCTCTAATTACACTTGGTGAAGGTGATACACCTTTAGTAAGGTCACAAACACTGGAGAAAGAGCTTAATTGTGCTGAACTTTATTTTAAGCTTGAAGGTTGTAACCCCACAGGCTCCTTTAAAGACCGTGGTATGGTGGTAGCGGTGGCTAAGGCAGTAGAAAAAAGTAGCTCCAGCATCATCTGTGCTTCCACCGGCAATACCAGTGCCTCAGCGGCCGCTTATGGAGCTAGATTTGGGCTGAAAGCTATTGTCATCATCCCTAAGGGGAAAATAGCTCTGGGAAAACTAGCTCAAGCTATAGCTTATGGTGCCCAGATTATAGGTATAAGGGGTAATTTCGACCAAGCACTTCAAATAGTCCGCACTTTAAGTGAAAAATACCCAGTCACCTTAGTTAACTCAATAAATCCCCATCGGATTGAAGGGCAAAAGACAGCCGCCTTTGAAATTGTGGATGACCTGGGCGATGCTCCTGATTATCTCTTTATACCTGTAGGCAACGCTGGTAACATTACTGCCTATTGGAAGGGGTTTGTGGAGTATAAGCGGACGGGCAAGGCAAGCCATACTCCAAAGATGATGGGCTTCCAGGCTGCTGGAGCAGCTCCCATCGTACAGGGGAAAGTCGTCAAGCGTCCCAAGACAATTGCTACCGCCATTCGCATTGGCAATCCTGCTAGCTGGCACAAGGCAGTGGCAGCCAGAGATGAGTCGAGGGGCATCATCGATTGCGTCACTGACGATGAAATTATGCACGCCTATAGATTAGCAGCAACTAAGGAGGGCATCTTTGGCGAGCCAGCCTCAGCTGCCTCTTTAGCTGGACTTATTAAGCTATCACAAAAACAAAACTTTTCCGGCAAAAGAGTGGTTTGCATTATTACTGGAACAGGGCTGAAAGACCCTGGCGTGCCAGCTAAATATGCTAAACCTCCAACAGAGCTCCCTGTCGACTTAGCTGCGGTTGAGAAAGCTCTCGGTTGGGGGTGATGTGTAGTGCGAGGCTTTAGCCTCGTGCTTAAAAGAAAAAGGAGGTTCAAATATGCCGAAGATTGTTACGGAGAAAGTGGGGAAATTTAGCCAGCATTACCCTAAAATAGCGGTCATAGTTACTGCCAGTGCTCGCGGCAAAGATAATGCCATGACTGCTGCCTGGCACAGCTCAATTTCTCGCAATCCACCTCTTTATGGCGTCTCCATCTCACCTAAGAGATTTACCTACCAGCTTATCACTGAGAGCAAGGAGTTTGGCATTAATTTTATGCCCTGGCAAAAAGCTTCCTTGGCTGCCAGAGTTGGCAGCACTTCAGGACAGGAAATGGACAAATTTGAAAGGTTTGCTATTGAGAGGGAAAAACCCTTAAGAACTGAGGTGCCTATATTGAAAGATGCTTATGCCGCTTATGAATGTAAACTTGTGGATAGTAAGTCCTACGGTGACCATATTTGGGTGGTTGGTGAGATTGTCGCTCTGCATTTCCTTGAAGAAGCCTTCACCTCAGAGAAAATTCTCGACCTTGCTAAGATAAAACCAATTCTTTACCTTGGTTCAGAAGAATTTTATGCCACAACAGATAAAGATAGCCTTCAGCTTATCAAAAGGGGGGATTTAAATGGTTAACCAGGATAAAATCAAGCTTGCGGCAGTCTCTATAATTGAGGCCATCGGGGAGGATATCTCTAGAGAAGCTATGAAAGATACCCCGCAGCGTATCGCTGAAATGTATGCTGAGCTTTTTTCTGGTTTGGATGCCGACCCAAAAACTGAGCTAACAGTGGGCTTTGAGGAGGCACACAAAGAGTTGGTAATTTTGAGGGATATCCCTTTTTATTCTATGTGTGAGCACCACTTGCTTCCCTTTTACGGAGTGGCTCACGTGGGCTATATCCCTGGCGTGGATGGTAAGGTGGTAGGGATAAGCAAGCTAGCCAGAGTAGTAGAGATCTTTGCCAGGCGCCCTCAGCTTCAAGAAAGAATGACTAAGCAGATTGCTGATGCGATCTTCGAAGCTCTTCAACCTGATGGCGTAGGTGTGGTTATTCAAGCAGAGCATTTATGCATGATTATGCGAGGGATAAAAAAGCCGGGGACGAACGTGATAACCTCAGCGATGAGAGGAACTTTTCGCAGCAAAGCAGTTACCCGCTCTGAGTTTTTGTCCCTTATTCAAGGGAAAAGCTAAATAAAAGATTAAAATGCAAAAGGCAAAAATACAGAGCAAAAATTAAAAAGTTTTACATTTTGATTTGTCATTTTGATTTCTTATCTTTGAGTTTTAATTTTTTACTCGTGGCGCAAAGCTTCAATGGGGTCAAGCCTAGCAGCTCTAATCGCGGGATAAATGCCAGAGACAAGTCCAACCAAGATTGCTACCCCTACCGCCAGAGCAATGACATCACTCGGAACTATAGCTGGAAAAGGAAGCCCCATATTTGCCAACGCATTAGCACTGACTCTAACTATAAGCCATCCCAAGCCCACCCCCATAGCACCACCACAAAAACTTAACACGGTAGCTTCAGTAAGAAACTGAGTGGTAATATCACGACGCTTTGCCCCTACCGCCTTACGAAGACCAATTTCTCTGGTGCGCTCAGTCACAGAAACCAGCATGATGTTCATAATGCCAATACCACCAACAAGCAATGAAATGCCAGCTATAGCCCCCATAATAAGCTCTCCTATCACATACATCTGGTCAGCGGTGCCTAATAGGGCATCCATACTCATAACGGTGAAGTCATCATCCTCCCCTTCTATGATGCGATGGCGCTGCCGCAAAATGTTGCTAATCTCCCAATGCGCCGTGTCTATTGCTTCCTTACTTCGCGCCTGGACAGAAATCGACTGAACAGTATGTCCACCGCTGCCAGCACGCTCAGACGATATAACCGCCTGTGCTGTGCTTAGAGGAACCATCGCTGACTGGTCCTCAACCCCAAAAACCTCTCCTTTACCCTTAAGAACACCAATAACTCTAAATTGGCGTCCGTTAATTCTTACACTTTGACCCACCGGGGATATTTGCCCAAAAAGAGTTTCAGCTAGCTGGTTCCCCAAAACAATTACTCTAGCTCTTCCCTTGTAATCTTGCTCAGTGATAAAGGAACCTTGGTCAACTTCAAAGTTACGCACATGCTGATACTCAGGGGTTACACCAAGGGTCAGGCAGCCAACGTTTTCCCCCCCAGCCACTATCTGAGTCGTGGTTTGCGTCATCGGTGCCACCATCGATACAGAAGGTGCATCACGGGCGATTGCTTCAGCATCCTCTAAAGTTAACGTTTGGGTGGTGCCGAGCACGCCCCCCATTCCCATCCTACCACTAGGGGCACCAGGAGTGACAAATATAAGATTAGTACCCAACGACTCAAATGATTGCTGCACCATAGCCTGCTCTGCCCTAACAAGAGATACCATGGAGATAACTGCAGCTACGCCAATCAAAATGCCCAGCATGGTCAAGATTGAACGCATTTTGTGACTTAACAAAGTCTTCAATGCAGTGGCGAAACAAACCCAGATCTTCATCCTGACACCTCAATTTGACCGTCACGAATCCTGATAGTACGTTGGGTATAAGCAGCAATATATGGCTCATGAGTAACCAAAACGATTGTTATCCCCCGCTGGTTTAGTTGCTTAAACAGAAGCATAAGTTCCTTGCTAGTGGTGGTATCAAGGTTACCTGTAGGCTCATCAGCCAAAATAAGCGCAGGGTCATTTACTAAAGCCCGAGCAATGGCCACTCTCTGTTGCTCTCCACCGGCTAGTTCGCTTGGCCTATGCTTAATTCGATGAGCTAGTCCCACAGATTCCAGAGCTTGTAAAGCCCTTTGACTCCGGTTACCACTTCCACTATAAATAAGCGGCAATTCCACATTTGCCAGAGCCGTAGTCCGGGGCAATAAGTTGAAGCTTTGAAAGACAAAACCTATCTTTTTATTTCTTATCTCAGCTAACTTATTATCACTGAGCTTACTTACTTCAATACCATCTAATCGATATTGCCCCGAAGTAGCTTTATCAAGGCATCCGATGATATTCATCAGGGTGGATTTCCCCGATCCAGAAGGCCCCATAATAGCTACCATTTCCCCTGGCTTGATGCGACAACTTATTCCCCGCAGAGCAGGAACCTCCGTTCGACCTGCTTTATACACTTTTGTTATACTCTCAAGCTCAACCATCTATCAGCCACCAAACATCCTGAAGGGCAACTGTGACTCAGGAAAGATTACACTTTCTCCTTCCTCCAGCCCGGATAGTACCTCAGTCTTTATCCCGTCGCTCAAGCTCAACTCAACTGGCCTTTGTTCGACTTGTTCATCTGCAAGAACTTCCACCCACGGACTATCCCAACTACCCTGGATAGCTCGATTTGGTATCAGCAAGACATTCTTATGGCGGTCAATGATGATTTCAGCACTAGCGCTCATGCCATCTCTAAGCTGTTCATCAGGATTTTCCAAAGTTACCGTGGTTTTGTAGGATACCACTCCTGCCTGAATCGTTCCCGCTTGGGAGATAAAAGTTACCCTGCCCTTTACTTCTTTATCAGGCAAAGCATCTAAAATGATATCTGCCTCCTGTCCTAGCTTCAGCTTGGAGATGTCCATCTCGTCAATGACGCCATTCATTTTTATCTCACTAGGGTCAAGTAAGCAGATTGCCGGATTGGCGTATGTCATGGCTGAAAGCTGTTGTCCTTCATTTATATAAATGTCAGTTACAATGCCATCGAAAGAAGCAGTGATTGTTGCTTTACCTAATTCAACCCTGGCCTTGGCTAACTCTAGCTCAGCCACGTCTAAAGCTGTCTTGGCTTGATCTGTCTGTAGCTCCGCTAATTTAACCGAAAGAGGTAAGGCCCATGTTCTGGATTGCGATTTCCTTTGAGCCTTGGTTAGACCTGCCTCAACTAGTTCCAACAAGGCTTGTGCCTCTTCAGTTTTCCCTTGCTCTAGAAGTTCCTGAGCCTCTTTTAAGTTATCCTGAGCTTCCTCTAAAGCTAACCATGTCCCCGGTAAGTCAGTAGCATAGGTATTGGTGTAGTGTGGATAGATTGTTTGCATTAGCTTATTTTCAGCTATTTCGTAGTCGGTCTGTGCCGATTCATATCTAGCCTGTGCCATTTCTACACTTAATTCCAAGGAGCTAGCTTCGAGCTTAGCTAGTAGTTGACCTTTTACTACCCTACCCCCTTCATCCACCAATACCTCTGCCACCATGCCTGTAGTACCGAAAGATAAATCCGTCTTGTGTGGCGTTTCTAAGTTACCGCTGACAGAAACACTTATGGTCAAGTCACCTCGGATAACCTCAGCGGTTTCTTGAGTTACATCCTGCGACCTAGCACAACCAGTGAAAACCGCACCAACTAAACAGACTGCTATTATTAGACTTAGCCATTTCTTCATTTTTTGTTTTACCCCTTCTCTATTTTGACAAATCACTCATTGTAGCAGCAATTTTATAGAGTATCTTTCACAAATAACTGCACTATGTGTTTTGGTCAGGCTATTACCCTCAACCGCCTTCATTCTCTGCCCTAATATCGGCGGTTTCAGTTTCCTTTAGTACCTTAGCAAACTCATCGAGTCGGCGGCTCATGATGTTAAGCAACTGCCCTACCGCCTCAACTTTAACAAAGATAAGCCCCCTAATCCCAAAGTGACTGAAAACCAAAAGCTTGGTGCCAACATCTAGGCCCAGTTCTTTTCGGGCTTCCACTGGAATCACCAGCTGTCCTCGAGGACCAACTGTGGTAGAACCAAAGCACTTACCTATTAGGCCTTTATGCCCCTGCTCCATATTTGCCTCCTGAAAAATTATGTCAGTATTGTATGATTTTTCTTACTATTCTGTCAAATTTTTGAG
>JAGMBH010000026.1 GCA_023129815.1 Dehalococcoidia bacterium | reverse complement strand
AGTTAGTTATTTTCCTAGAAAATGGAGGAGAGGTTAAGAAAGTGGTATTGACATAGCACAGCTTTAGTGGCACAATAGTTGTAGTATAAGGGCTTGGTTGGAGGGGCAATGAGACAGAGCTTATAGCGAAACGGACCTAAAGAGGGGTTTCGCTTTTTTATTTAAATCAAAATGGAGGAAGGTTCGTAGGATTGGTGAAATGAAGTGGATAAATGTCAGCCTTTTTCATTCTTCACCTCCATTAGTATATGGGCCCGTTCTTGCCCTGAGCGGGCCTATGTTTAGCTCGTTAAGATGTTAATGAGTTTGTTGATAAAGCTGTGACTGAGGCATTAAAGAAGGAGCAAAAGGGAGAGAAGAGGAGGTGATGTGTATGGGTAAACATAAATAATTGGTGGAGGGGCGGATAAAAAAAGAAAGGAGAATTGAGATGCAGTTAAGTGAACTAAAGAAACGTATGAAGGGAGTAACTGTTGTTCAAGCAACACCGTTCAATACTGATGACAGCCTTGATTTGGAAAGTATGCGAGCTAATACACGCTGATTGGTTGACCATACCGCAGGAAAAGATTTTATCTTTACACCAATAGGAAGTATGGGAGAATTTTATGCTATATCCTCGGAAGAGTGCAAAGCCGTTATAAAAATGGTTGTGGAGGAGGTAAAAGGAAAAAATGTTGTAATGCCGGGAGTAGGTCGGGCTGGCACTCTTGAAACCATTAGAATGTGTCAATATGCCCAGTCAGTTGGTGCGGATGGAGCTCAAGTTATCCTTCCTTATTACCTTATTCCAGAAGAAGAAGGCATGTATCTACACTATAAGCAGTTGGCTGAAAGTGTGGATAGCAATTTTGGCATAGAGATTTATAACAACCCTGGTGTGTCTGGTTCCTGGATTAAGCCGCATCTGATGAAGAGATTATCAAAAATCCCGAATATTATAGCGGTCAAGGAGAACACCGGAAGTATTTTGGATTACTATGCGGAACGGAGAGCAGTGGATCCAGAAGATGCAGTTATCCTTTGTGGAATGGGCAAACCGATGTTTTCATTTGAAGCTTTATATGGTTGTCCCGGTTTTATTAGTTCCATGGGAAATTTTGCTCCAGACTTCGTATATTCGGCATATGAAGCTGCAGTTGCGAGAGATTTTGATAAGCTGACTGAAATAGTTAATCGTACCCAGCTTTACTATGACTTTCTAACGAAGATAAATGTGAAGCATGGCCCTCACACTGGTATCCCAGGTTTGGGTGGCAAATTAACCATGAAAACCGCTATGGTTAAAGCAGCAATGGATATGGTGGGCTTAAGAGGAGGAATACCTAGACTGCCTCTCATTCCTCTAGATGAAGAAGATAAAGCTGAGCTTCGTGATGTTCTTAAGACTATGGGTATTATATGAAGTCTGCTTAAGGAGGTGATGTGTATGAGTAAACATAAATGAGAGATGGGGGTGGTGGATTAAAAATAAGAGAAAGGAGAATTAGATGAAACACAAAATAGTAATGGTAATGTTATCAATGGCACTCATTGTGAGTTTGGTTCTCACTGGCTGTGCCCCAAAGGTTGAAAAAACAGAGGTAATGCTTTATACCGGAGGCACTGCTGGGACATATTTCCCGTTGGGTTCCAAGTATGCTGAGATGCTAAACAAGTATTCGGACATAATTGATGCCAGCGCAGTGACGAGTGGTGCTAGTGTTACCAACGTTAAGGGCATTGAAAAGGGAGAGTCACAAGCCGGTCTTATACAAAATGATGTTTCCTATTATGCCCGTAAGGGAATTGTCATGTTCGACACGCCAGTACTCCAACTGCAAGGACTGGCAACATTGTATCCTGAGACATGTCAAGCTATCGTTAGAGCTGAGAGTGACATTTATACCTTGGCAGACTTGGAGGGGAAGAGCGTGGCTGTTGGAGCTCCTGGAAGTGGGTGTGCAGTTGGTTGTGAGCAAGTGCTCGAAGCTGCTGGTGTGTGGGATACTATAAAGAGATATGATCTGGCAATTGGCGAAGGATGTTCAGCCTTAAAGCTGGGACAAGTGGATGCGACATTCGTAGTTGGTGCGACTCCAACCGCAGGAATTGAGGAACTAGCTGTGACCACTCCTGTAAGGCTTGTTTCCGTATCAGAGGAGATAGTAGATAAGCTCCATGCTGAGGGCTATTCATTCTACGTTAGACAGGTTATTCCCAAAGGCACTTACAAAATGACAGAGGACGTTGTCACCTGTGCAGTTATGGCCATGCTTTGTGTTCACAGGGGCCTGCCAGATGATGTCGTGTATGACATGACCAAGGTACTGTTTGAGCATCTTGACGAGTTAAGAACTGCGCACGTGAGGGCGGCGGATATTACTTTGGGCACAGCGTTGGATGGTATGAGCCTTATTCTCCACCCTGGAGCTGTTAAGTACTATGAGGAAAAGGGGATTAAAGTTCCTGCAGAGCTTAAATAAAGAAGCTTTAGAATTATACCTATGACTCGGGTGCCCTTGCTGAGTAGTATAAGGCTTTTTAACAGGAGGAGAGATACCAAAAGGTTTCCTTTCCTCCTGTTATCAATATTTTTGCTTCTTCCCATAAATATCTTAGAAGTTAATTTTGATAATACCGTTAAGTATTTTCCTTACCTTGATGAGCTGCCAATAACAATTAAATACGATCATAGTGTTGAAAGGGGAGAAGTAATAGAGATTTTAGAGGTTAATAAAGGAGGAGTCTATGTTTTGGAGATGAGATGGCAGAATTGTGGTGCTGGATTACCCGAAGATTTTACCTCCATAGAAGATAACTACTATGTAAAAAGACCCAACAAATGCCTTGGAAAGTCCCTTACCTATTGGTTTATCCCTTTGAACAATGTTGAGATAAAAGTTGGAGATAGTACTTTACTTTACCACCCAAATTCTGAAGTCAAAATTTCCTTTACCCTAGAAACAATGCCCATCATTGAATTTCTCCTTAGAGGACAAAAAGGTGGCTGAGGAACTAAAGAAGACCTTAGAAAGAACAAGAACTTTATCTCCGCGGCTAGATAAAATCGTTACCATAGCCGCCTTATCATTCGGGGTCTATGAAATATTATTCGTATTCAATTTTAACTACATCCTCTATAGTCTTTTTAGCAAGCTCGGAATTAATATTGAGCTTCTAAGGTTTACATTTCAAACCAAACAAAGTATGGCTTTTGTGCTAGCCATGGTGCTCATAATAACTTATTTCCTATATCCATGGAAAAAGAAAGAAAAATATCTGAAGAAAGTTCAGCTCTCAGACTATTTACTGATAACTTTAAGTGTTATTTCCACCCTTTATATTTTTGCCGTTTATAATAGGTATGCCACATATGCTGAGATTTTACTTCCTGACGTAATCTTCGGCATGATTGCTATTATCGTTGTCTTAGAGGCAACAAGAAGGATTTTGGGATGGGTTTTGCCAGTAGTGGTTACAACATTTCTAATTTATGGAATTCTCAAACTTGGATTCAATTGGACAAGATTTACTCAGCAGCTTTGCTTTGACGAAGGGATAATGGGGATTCCCCTAATGGTCATGGTGACTTATGTTTTTGCTTTCATATTTTTTGGTGCCTTTTTACTTAAGATTGGAGTAAGCGATTATATAACAGAATTTATGATATCCGTCTTTGGACCCCGGTCAGGAGGCCCAGCAAAAGCAGCGGTAGTCTCAAGTGGGCTTATGGGAACTGTTAGTGGGAGTTCGGTTGCCAATACTTTGACCACAGGAACTTTTACTATTCCTTTAATGAAAAAGGCAGGTTATCCAGCAGAGATCGCTGGAGCTATTGAACCTGTAGCTTCAACAGGAGGACAATTAATGCCTCCAATTATGGGGGCAGCTGCATTTATAATGGCAGAGTTTCTCGGTATCCCATATAGAATGATAATCATCGCTGCCATCATCCCAGCGATAATGTATTTTGCTGGAGTTTATATTTTCATTGATTTAGAAACCAAGCGCTTAGGACTAGGAGGAATACCACGAGTTAAAGCTTTAAAATATTTCTTAAGAAAGCTCTATATCTTTTTACCAATAATTGTTATTATAGTAGCCCTGTTCTGGGGAATTCCACCACATATATGTGCTATAGCCTCTCTAGGGGTTGCTGTTTGGGCAGCCTGGATTTCAAAAGACAAAATTGAAGGAAATGAGCCAATATATGTTGCCGCCTTGATAATTACCACCTTGCTAATGTTTGCTGGAAAGGGCTTCAATGAAGTGACTTTATTAGCATTATTAGCCTTAGCCTCAGGATTAGTTGGTCTCTCATTCACATCGAAGCTGATCAAGAGAAATGAAAAGCTTTATATAAGCTTGGTGTTTATCCTTTTTATCGCCTTAACAAAATATCTTGGGGTGATGAGGGAACAGACACTTTTAATGACGGGAATATTTGGTATTGTATTCTCTTTAATAGTTGGAGTAATGTCAAAAAGCAAAGAAGGAAAGAAAATGTATTCTGCCACTTACGAGTCAATGATTGCCGCAGGAAAAACAAGTGTAAGCGTTATGCTAGCCGCTGCCAGCGCTGGTTTGATCCAAGGTGTATTGACAATGACAGGCTTGATAACGAAAATAGGATATCAATTAGTATCAATAACAGGGGGATCTTTATTTCTATTGCTTCCCTTAGCTATGGTCTTCAGCTTAATCCTAGGCATGGGGGTTCCCACGACTGCCAATTACATCATAACCTCTTTAGTTGCCGCTCCAGCTATTTACCTTGCTGTTAGCACCTCCCCCATTTATAGCTCACTAGTTCCAGGATATGCCGTTCCAATAGCTTTATTAGCGGCACACTTCTTCGTGTTCTATTTTGGACTACTAGCGGATATAACCCCACCAGTAGCTTTGGCTTCCTATGCTGGTTGTGCTTTAGCTGGAGGAGACTTTTGGAAAACAGCAAGGAATGGATGCAAGTACGCCTTAGCAGGATACTTGGGACCTTACATATTTTTCCTTCATCCAGAGATGTTTTTAATAACAGTGGAAACATGGAATGCTCTAATTGTTCTAACAATCGTTTTTGACCTTTTGGCAGTAGTTTTAGTTATGTATCTATTAGCATTAGCGATAACTGGTTGGTCTGATGGATCTTTGAGAATGTGGATAAGAATTGTACTTGGAATAATGGGCTTTATCATAATGGCTACTCTCAACTATATCATCGTAATCTTTGGCATTTTGCTTATTTTAGCCTTGAAATTTTATGGACAGAAACTTTTCGTGAGGAAGTAAAATTGGAAAGTGACGGGCAACCAGCGGGGCTAGAAATTAAGATCGAATGAGGTGCATTCCTAGCCGTCCTTGGAAAATGAGACTTTACCCAATATATTAACCTTGATTTAGAGAGTGATATCGAGTAAAGATGGACAGGGGGGCGATAAGGTGTTTTAAGAGTTTTGAATCTGCGCAAGCTTTTCTTAGTTCAAGTAAATAAAGGTTAAGGAGGTAAATAATGATGCTAGGATTGAGAGAGTTGCATGAATATGGAGAGGAAATTGAGAGGCGATTACGACTACGGACTTTCCCTATAGCAGTGAAATTGTTAGAGAAGGAAGCGGATATCCCTGAGGGGGCGATTAGGCCCAAAAGGGATTTGGGGCATCATTTATCAACTTGCCAAGGTTTTGCGATGTCGCGCAGAGAGGGAACTCTGGTCGCAATGCTGAAAGAGGATATGTGGTGCTTTGAACCGGTTATAGGTTACGGTCTTGCAGAACTCCCACAGTATTTCCTGGATGGCTATAATCGTTTTCCAGAGAGCGTCATGACTTTGGAAGCTGGTAGTTCGTGGGCGCGATCCTTTCCTCACTTAGAAACCGGAAAATACATAGGTATATTGTCGGGCCCACTAGTCACAGCCAATTTTGAACCCGATCTGATTATGATGTATTGTCAGCCAGGTCAATTGACACTACTAATCTACGGGGCGACTTGCATGGATGGGCATGACATTGAGTCTACACTGTCCAGCCATGCGGCTTGTGTTTATTCTGTTGTGCCAATAATTCAAACTGGGAAATGTCAGGTTACCATACCGTGTTGTGGTGATCGCCAGAGAGGGCTGGCTCAAGATGACGAATTGATTTTCTCAGTTCCCTTGGGGGTAGTGGAAAATTTGCTGTTGGCACTCAGATACCTTGACAGGTATAATAGGGGATTGCCTTACCAATTTTCGATGCTACCCGAATATGAATTGTCGGAGAGCTACGCGAAAATAGGGAGAATGATAGGGATGGATGTTGATTAAGTCTGAATTAAACTCTGCACTTATGGTGCAGATGGTCGAGTTGTAGCGGGCAACCAGCGGGAAACGGCACATGGTCTTACCTTTTTCAGCCAATAACCTCCCCGTCCCGTGTGGAGTGCCGCCGTAATCGGGGGTCGCCTTCAAATGTTGGTTTTGCTATTTGTTTTTGAGTCTGACGATATTTCCCTTTGATATGCCAGCTATTGTGGATAAGCAAACATAGCAGTTAGCACAAAGACAAATGGAGAGTCAAAAAGCTAGGGCAGATGAAAGAGGAATGTGAGAAGTGGCTGTTACAAGGATTGGTAAAAAGTGGTCGTAGGGTTTACAAACGTTTGGGTAAATCAAAAATCAAGCATTTAGATGGCTCCCCTTTTGCCTGTGGCAAAAATTAAGACTGGGTAATGGCGTTTTCAATAAGTTCAATGCGCTTAGTCTTACCTTTTTGGTCAACTTCTATAGCTACCACATCTATGCGCCATAAAGGGGGTAGATTCTGGTGAGTACTAATATAGGTTAAAGCTGAGGCAATGAGTTT
>JAGMBH010000025.1 GCA_023129815.1 Dehalococcoidia bacterium | reverse complement strand
TTGGCATCGGCTTCATTGCGCTAATAGATACATTTGTCCCCCATGAGTATAAAGAGGAGCGTGTAGAAAAAGCTCCTCAAAATATCGATGAACTAGGGCAGCGGGAGATTTCGGGCTTGCCTCCACAACTTACAACTCCATCAAAGTCATCCCTTATGAGGTCTGGCGTTCTTATTGCGCTTGGTATTGCTATTCATAACTTTCCAGAAGGGCTGGCTACCTTCTGCGCTGCAGCTACTGGAAATGTTGCCCTTGGAATAACGATAGCTGTGGCTATCGCCATTCATAACATTCCTGAGGGAATTGCAGTAGCGGTGCCTATCTTCTATGCTACGGGCAATCGTCGCAAAGCTTTCACATACTCATTCTTATCAGGTGTAGCTGAGCCTGTGGGTGCCCTTATTGGTTATGGGATTATATACTCCTTCTTGACTCCAGCGCTCCTATCAAGCATGCTGGCTTTTGTAGCCGGTATAATGGTGTTCATAAGTTTAGATGAAATACTCCCCCTAGCTCACCGATATGGCAAGGAGCATCTTGTGCTCCTAGGGCTAGGAGCTGGCATGCTGGTGATGGCTATCAGCCTATTCTTGTTGCGCTAGTCATTGTGGCAGCCCCTAGTTTTAGCGGCTAAGTGGAAACTATCTTCTACAAGCGGCGCAACTGCGGGCTGAACATGTACTGTAATGGTTACCTCCACTGGGTGGAGCAGATGCTACTTCACTGTATTTGGTTCCACTGCTTATTTCGTTCGCAAACTCGATGGTATAGGATAACATGATATAATTCTCTTTCGAAGTATTATTTATGTAGCTGATACTTTCTCAGGAGGTGCCTTATGGTAACTACTTTATATCTACCCACTAAGATTATCTTTGGCTCAGGAGGTGTGGCGAGGTTGGGAGCAGAAATGAGAAGATTGGGCAAGCGGGCTATGCTGGTAACTGGTTCCCACAGTGCGCGACAAACAGGGTTACTAGATAAGGTAACCCGAGACTTGGAGAGTAATGGGCTGGAGGTCTGCATTTTTGATAAAGTAGTGTCTAACCCTCGTGCCTCTACCGTGGATGAGGGGGCTAGATTGGTTCGCCAAAAGGGAGTGGACTTAATCATTGGTCTTGGCGGCGGCAGCGCTATGGACACAGCCAAGTGCATGGCATTAGCTAGCAATGGCGGTAAACCAATTTGGGATTATTATATTGGAGCTGAGGATATTGAAGTAGTGGAACCTTTATTACCTCTTGTGCTGGTACCGACTGTGGCTGCCAGCGGCTCTGAAGCCAATAATGCTGCCGTGATTACTAACTGGGAAACTCATGAGAAGCGGGTGTTATTTAGTACGGCTTTCTTTTCCAAGGTTTCTATTGTAGACCCTGAACTGACTCTTACCCTTCCTCAGAAGCCAACAGTGCAGGGAGGAGTGGATATTTTTTGCCATGTAGGTGAATGCTATATTACAACAGAGAGAGCATCTCCTCTGACCGATGGAATTTTGGAAACGGTGATGAAGCTGGTGGTGGAGACTTTACCTAGAGCACTGAGCAAGCTGGACGATATTGAGTTTCGTACCAAGCTTTCTTGGGCCAGTACCATTGCCTGTTCACCGGTTAGACATCTGGGAAGTGGTGCCGGCTATCTGACTCTTCATGGTATTGAGCTTTCTCTAAGTGGGTACTATGACATTGCCCATGGTGATGGACTGGCGGCACTGCTTCCTGCTTGGATGAGGTATACTTTTCCTGTACGGCAAGAGAGGTTTAATTCCCTGGGCAGAAATGTTTTTGCTGAGACAGATGGGATAGCTGCAGTCGAAGGGTGGTTGGATAAGGTGGGGATGAAACTTAACCTGCGAGCTTTGGGCATCGAACCTCAGCGTATCGAAGAAATGGCAGATTGTGCCGTGAGGACGGCTCCTTGGCTTAGTAAACACCCTAATTTGCTTGATGCTCCTGCCGTAGCCCAGATTTATAGAGATTCCTACTAGTTAATTCGAAGCTGGCTCCCCGGGTAGGATTCGAACCTACAACCTTGCAGTTAACAGCCGCCTGCTCTACCATTGAGCTACCAGGGAACAAAGCTGCCGAGCCTGGATTCGAACCAGGGCTTAAGGATCCAAAGTCCTTCGTGCTACCACTACACAACTCGGCACTAACAACCACAAAAATCTTCGATTTTCGCGGGAACCCGTTTAAATTTTCTATTCATACTGCCGAAGGTCGGATTCGAACCGACACGGGAGTTGCCTCCCAACAGTTTTTGAGACTGCCGCGTCTACCATTCCGCCACTTCGGCGCGTTTACCCCTTTCAAATGGAGCGGAAGACGAGATTCGAACTCGCGACCTCTTCCTTGGCAAGGAAGCATTCTACCGCTGAACTACTTCCGCATTTCAAAGTGCCGAGGAGCAGAGTCGAACTGCTGACACGCGGATTTTCAGTCCGCTGCTCTACCACCTGAGCTACCTCGGCCGGCTCAAATATTCTAAGTTTTCTTCCCTTCGCTGTCAAGCAAGCTAGGTTTGTAGGTTTTTACTGTCACCCTGAATAAGGGAAGGGGTCTCTAGATTCTTCGCGGAGCCTGTCCTGAGCGCTATGAGATTCTTCGCTACGCTCAGAATGACAGGGAGAAATGCCAAACAATCCATTATTTTAGGGCGCCCGGCTTAATTAAAGGGATATTAGCAGCACAGAGAGGGCATTCTTCAGCGGGATAAACTGTGGTAGGAGAGCGGAGACAGCTAAAAAGGGGCACACCAAAGTCTACCTTTTCTGTGCTCCGGTCGACAAGCACTCCGATACCAATGACGATGCCACCAAGTTTTCTAACAGCGCTTATTGTCTCCTTAATCGAGCCACCTGTGGTCAGGATGTCGTCCACAATAAGGACCCTCTCACCGAGGGTGATAGTAAAGTCACGGCGAAAGACCCTTGTGTCTCCTTCTTTTTCGGCAAAAATGCTCCGCACTCCTAGTTGCCGAGCAGTTTCGAAAGCAATGATAATGCCTCCGGTGGTTGGTCCGGCAACCAGTTCTACTCTTTGGTCTTTGAAATGTTGCGCCATAAGATGGCACAGCTTCTCAGTATAGTGCGGATATTGCAAGATACGAAACTTCTCCCAATACATGGGTGAATGCAATCCAGAGGCAAGGAGGAAATGACCCTCCTTTATCGCCCCGGCCATTTTGAATATCTTCAGCACCTCGTCACTCAAGTGCACCTCCCACTGAATTGCAGATTGCTGCTCCCAGCGCACCTGCTTCAGTTAACTCCGGGTAGCCGTAATGTTTTACCAGTCCCCATTTGCTCGGTGGCCAGTAAACAAACCAGGCCCTGCCGATAATGTCACCTCGGGAGACTGGCCCCCAGGAACGGGAATCATTGCTATTGTTACGATTGTCTCCCAGAACAAAATATTGGTCAACAAGCATTTTTTCTGGGCCAAAGTTCTTATAGCGTCGTGACGGTTCTGGAAAGATATAAGGTTCATTTATAGGAATACCATTGATGAAAACCGTGCCATTCTTAATTTCCACGGTATCGCCGGGCAGGACAATAACTCGCTTGATGAACGGGTATTGTGACCCAACCTCCTCACCTGGATTGAAGACAATTACCTCTCCTCGTTCGGGGTCTGAGAAGAAATAACTTGCTTTGTTCACCATAATCCACTCACCGTCTTCAATGTTTGGCAGCATACAGGAATATTGTACCCGATAGCCTTGCACGGTGGCTTTAATGGTAACGAAGATAGCAACAGCTATGAGGATGGTTATGCCGATCTCGCGGGCGATTTTCATTTATGAAAGCTATTCTACCATAAACCAAAAGTCAATTTAGTCGTTATACTATAAGTGTAAAGATACTTTTATGAAAGGGGGTTATATGAAGAGGAGTAGGTGGTTAATTCCTTGTTTGATAGTAATGCTGGCATTGGGTGCTGCTGGCTGCACTAGTATACCGGGGTGGGAAGCTAGTCCAGATGTTGTTCCTGTAGCGCAGCAGCAAAATACTGGAATATGGGTTACTGGTCAGGGGGAAGCAATGGCAGTTCCCGATATAGCTGAGCTGCGCCTTGGAGTTGAGGCTCGTGCGGATACAGTAGCCGAGGCTCAAACACAGGCAAGCGAAGCCATGGATAAAGTGGTGGTAGCATTGAAAGATAATGGCGTGGCTGAGAAGGATATCCAAACACAGCGATTCAGCATCTATCCCGTGACAAGATGGATTAGAGAGAAAGATGAGGAGGAAATCATTGGCTACCGAGTGACCAATATAGTGGTTGCCAAGATAAGAGAGATGGACAAAGTTGGGGATATTATTGATGCTGTAGCCGAAGTTGGCGGTGACCTTACTCAGATTCAGGGGATAAGCTTTAGTGTGGATGACCCAACTCCATACTATGAAGAGGCGCGAGCTAAAGCGGTGAAGGATGCTAAAGACAAAGCATTACAGTTAGCTGATTTAGCCGATGTTAAGCTGGGTAAGCCCACTTATATTTCCGAGGGTGCTACTTATTTGCCGCCGGTTGTTAGAGGTCTTCCTGAAGCTGAGGCAGTTCCCATGCCTGCCCCTGAGACCCCCATAAGCCTTGGGGAGTTGAAAATTACGGTCACCATTCAGATAGCCTATGCCATAATTTAACTCGCCGCGAGATTAGCTTTTTGCCTCCTCTTGTCTCAAAGGCAGGAGGAGGTTTGTTTATTCCTAACCTGTTTGTTAACAGTTAAATTGTCACTCTGAGTCCTTCGCTGTCATCCTGAGCGAAGCGAAGGATCTCATAACACTCAGGACAAGCTCCGCGAAGAGTCTAATAAGAGATTCTTCGCCCATAGGGCTCCGAATGACAAAAACGAGGTCTCTAAGTAATCTCTTTGTTCCTAACCTTGTCTTCTATCCCTTTCCAGTGATAATATCTATTTACTTGTGGGCCGCTAGCTCAATTGGAAGAGCAGCTGACTCTTAATCAGCCGGTTCAGGGTTCGAGTCCCTGGCGGCTCACATTAAATATGAAATCAACCTCAACCTTTTCTCAGTTCGCAAATCAAGCGCAACTATGGTTTGGGGTTATATCTAGAGAACGGGATGTGGAGAGTGGTGCTATAACGATGGTCTATGTTTAAAAGGGAAATCCTTGGCTCTTGTCCTAACTAGCAGACTGATAAGCGGCAACTAAGATAATACGAAATAAAGGGATTAGGGAGACACAATTATGAAAAAAACCATTGTGATTTCTGTTTTGGGAGCTTCGCTGGTGGGAGGAGGTGTATTTGGTGGTATCCAGTATGCCGATGTTAAGCAGGAGTTACAGCAAATCCAGACTTCATACACTGAATTAAGCTACAAATATGAGCAATTGAATTCAAAATATGACCACCTAGGCCAACAATGTGATTACCTAAGCCATCAGTATGAAGATTTGGAGCATCAATATGTGGCCTTGGAGTATCAGTATCAAGTCATGAGTAAAAAGGGAGCGGAAGAGGAGGATGCTATAGCAGATCTCCAATGGCAAATAGCGTATTGGAAAGATGCTTACAAAACAAAACCCGGACCAGGGAGGCCCCTCAGAGAATTCCGAAGCGAAGAAGAGTTGGTACTTTGGCTTTCGCAGGATGATACCGATAGTAACAGGTATATCCCTAATCAGTTTGATTGCGAAGATTTTGCGCGCATGTTGCAGGCTCATGCTTATGATGATGGCTATGTGATGTCCGTAACTCTAGTTGCTAGGGACAATGGGTATCATCTTAAGAATGGTTGCTTTATCGGTAACAAGTTCTATTATATCGATCCTCAAACTGACAGATTTTGGTTCTGGGGCTATTTTGATTGAGTTATCACTAAGACAATCAAAGCTCTGAGAGTGCAGATAAAGCTGTAAGTTTGGATGGTAGATGTGGCTGCGTTGATTAAACAAAACATTCAAAGGATATTGGCTGAATTGCCAAATGGTATTGAATTGGTAGCAGCAGCGAAAGCAAGGACGCCTGAGGAGATACTGCAAGCGGTTCAGGCAGGAGTAAAAATCATCGGGGAAAATTACGTCCAGGAAGCAAAAAAGGCGTATGAAGTGGTAGGGAAGAGAGCAAGATGGCATTTCATTGGAACCCTTCAGAAGCATAATGTAAGAAGAAAAACGGTGGAAATGTTCGATATGATAGAAACCGTTGATTCTTTGGAAATAGCAAAGGAAATTGATAGGAGATGTGCTCAAATTGGCAAAGTAATGCCAGTATTAATTGAGATAAATAGCGGTCGAGAAGAACAAAAATCAGGGGTATTCCCGGAGGACGCGGAGCAATTAGTAAGAGATGTCTCAAACCTCAGGAACATCAAAGTAATGGGACTTATGACTATGGGACCTCGTTTTGGAAACCCTGAAGATGCCAGACCTTATTTTGTGGAGACAAGAAAGATATTTGAAAGGATTAAGGGGCTTGATTTACCCAATGTAGAGATGAAATATCTTTCCATGGGGATGACAAACTCCTATAAAATTGCCATAGAAGAAGGTGCCAATATAGTCAGAATAGGAACTAAGATTTTTGGAGAAAGAGATTACGGAAGCTCATAAGCTACAATTGGATTACCAATCCGGCTCCACATTCCAAAGCTTTATCCTTAAATAGCTCTCTTATCTCCCTTTTATATTGGGTGCAATGACAGGGGTAAATTAGGGATAAGACATCTAAAGCCTTGAAGTCACGAAATCCATGAAACCCGCCGGCGATTCCATAGAGCTTTCCAAACCTTGAGGCAGCCTTCAGGATATTCCCCACTCCCGGGTGAGAGCAACCCATTACCACGAATATTCCCTTGCCCGTCTTGAGTGCCAAAGATTGCTCTACGCCTGCGAGTTCGCCAGTGGACCAGACATCTTGGCAAATTTGAATAGTCTCTTTAACTATGGTTACTTTCCTACCCGGGGTGCTTATATGAAGTGAGCTCGGGATGTAAAGCTCTGCTGTTTCATTTTGTTTGAGAATCTCAGAAAGCCCTCCAATGTGGTCCCAATGAGCATGTGAGATCACTATTATCCCTATATTTTTGGGGTCAATATTTAGTTCTTTCATATTGTGTAGCAGAATGGGACCATTGGCACCGGTGTCAAACAGAATTGGCGACGCCTTTTCATTTTCTATAAGAGCGGAAAATCCCCAATCTGCCTTTAGCTCCTCTTTCTTTACTTCGTTGTCGTAAACAATTGTAATCTTCATTCTTTTATCCTCTCTTTAATATGGCTTGTTGGTTTATCTACGGAGAGAGCTCCCACCAAACATGTGCATGACAGTGGTTAATTGGACTAGGGAATTCAAGGTTGATGGTGGTTGAAATACTGCCGATGTCTCCTTCCCAGGAGAGCACTCTTTGAGATTTCTTAAAATCATTGCTGATGAAGTCTAATCCTAGAGGATTCAAAAACCATTCGAATCGAGCTCGGTAATTGTTTCCGCTCTTGGAAATGGCACCATAAATTTTACATTTAGCCACAGTTGAATGGCTTGTTTGGTCAAAAGAAAATTCGAAATTTTGGGCCTCTAAATTGTGTTTGGCGAGGTTTTTATTGAATTTTGCTATGAAATCATTCTTTAATCCAGCCTTATCAGCCAAAAGCTCCGAGAATTCCTCCTTTGCCCAGAAAGCTTGATAGTGATGATTCAATGTTTGGTCAACAGCTTCTACCTCGATTATCCGCTTCATTTCTTCGCCAGTCAGCGGTGGTCTAGCTCCCTGTGGGGCGCAACCAAAGGAAATCACCAAGCTTACAATTATGGAGATGAAATATCTCCACCGCAGTCTTCCTTTTTATCAGCTTAAATTCAGTTTGATCGTAGTGAGACTATTGTATCATAACTAGGCAGCTTAGAGGCATTGTAGCCGTGCATATCATTCTTAGTGATATGTGATTTCGTTCCTTGTCATTGCCTCCTTTCCTGTCAGGGCTTGTCCCAAACCTAGGCGAGAAACGACAAAGACTATGGTATAGTTTGGACAAGATGAGCATTGCTTCTAAAGTTCAGTTCCTTCGGGAGAAAATTGTAACTCGCAAGTCTTTCCAAATATCAGCTTTTATTTTGGTCTTTGCTTTATCCGCAGCGATTTTTTTCCTTGCCCGCTCTTATCTGGATTTGGAGAAATTTCTGGCTTATGGCTATCTCGGGATTTTCTTAATATCCCTTTCCTGTGTCACCATCCTTTTTCCCCTTCCCTGGGAAGCAGTCATAATAGGGGCAGGAGCAGCTTTAGATCCCTTAACTTTAGAACCGTTATTCGATCCCTTATTGCTTGGAGTGGTAGCTACAGTAGGTGCTACTTTAGGGGAACTGAGCAGCTATGTTGTTGGCTATTTGGGGAGAAAGATAATCCTCGATAAATATTCAGAAAAATACAACAAGGCTGAATTCTGGATGAAGAGGTATGGGAGCTTTGCCATCTTCCTTTTTGCCTTGTTGCCGGTACTTATTTTTGACCTCATCGGGATTGTTGCCGGCTCAGCTAAGTTTCCTCTGTGGAAGTTTATCCTTGCCTGCTT
>JAGMBH010000024.1 GCA_023129815.1 Dehalococcoidia bacterium | reverse complement strand
TCCCCTTGGGGTGAGCGAAAAGTCGCTTGCCATACACTGGAGCATCTTTCAATAATCCCCAAAGTGAGCGAGCGCTATAAGACCTTATGGCTAAATAACAGCCACCACATTGGTTAGTTCGTGAGAAGTTTTCTATCATTTCTTTTTGACTGGAATATTTGTTGCGATGCAATGAGCATGGGACGAAGCTTCCATCAGGCATTATGACAAAGAATCTTATACCAGCCTTACAATTTGGCCGGTAGCCTCGTTCAAAGAACTTCAGGGTATTTAAAAGTACAGCTTTAGAGTTGGTTATATGATTGCTTTGGTTCTTTAATTCTATCAGCGCATAAATAGTTTTACGCAAAAGCTCTAAATCCTTCTCATCATTGACGGAGTAAGCCTTGTCACCTGTTCGCTGTGAAGTATGGGCACTCTACAATATGAATACATACCAATTCATGGTTTTTTGGGCTAAAGGCAATATATCTTTCAGGTTGGCTTTCGTTATGGCAGTGTTCAAAATAATATCCCGGTGGCTAAAGCTTGCTAACTTCGGAATCGTTCACTCCAGGCGTTTATATAGACCTGGTCGTCGTCGGAATTCATCATGTCGTTCATCAAGGAAATCAAGCGATACTGAAAGCTGGTTACCCCAGCTTCATGCAGTTGTAGATAGGCATCCTCATTTAGTAGTGTCCCATTGGTGCAAAATATTAAGTAGGGTACCCCTTTAGATTGTTTGATAGCCTTGACTACATCTACTATATCTTTGCGTAGAAGTGGTTCACCGCCGGAGATTTGCACCACGGGTGGATTTAGGAGTCTGCTTAACCTAGCATAATCATCTGGTTTAAGCTGCTTTTCGTCTTTTATTATGCCGCCAAGGTTACAGTGTCGGCAGTTGCAATTACAGGAAAGTGTCACCTCGAAAGAGACGACTAAGGGGCGATTAGTTATATAATTGCGTATTCCCCTCTGGATAAGCTTGACTGCATCTAATAGGGAAAGATTTGGCAATCCAAATTGCTTAATGGCTTGTTGGGATATTTATACCAGATTGCAAGGAAGTTTGTCTATATTCTGTACTTGCCTTCCTCTAAAGGTGTTAAAATAGGTGTATGCCAGCGAACTTACCGCCACAATACTTTGAAGCCGAGAAAAAGTATAGATTAGCTAAGGACCCAGAGGAAAAAATTGAGGCTTTGCAACTTATGCTTGCCATTATGCCCAAACATAAGGGCACTGATAAGCTCCACGCAGAGCTAAGGCGGAAGATTGCCAGGTTATCACAGGAAGCGGAAAAGAAATATGCCACAGCCAGAAGAGCAGGTTTCTATATTCGAAGGGAAGGAGCTGGGCAAGTAATACTAGTTGGTCCAACCAACGTGGGTAAATCACAGCTATTGGCCGCAGTTACCGAGGCGTCTCCTGAGATAGCGGCATATCCTTTTACCACCCAAACTCTCATCCCAGGAATGATGGGTTTTGAGAATATCCAGATTCAACTGGTTGATACGCCACCTATAGGGCATAGAGATGCGCGAACATTGCTAGCTAACACACTTAGGGGAGCTGACCTTATTGCTATTGTGGTAGACCTCAGTATTGAGTCGGTAAGCCAAGTGGAGAATACTCTTCAGGAGTTAAAAGAGGCCAGAATAGAGCCCATGACGGATAATGCTAAGGAAGCAACTCTAGGGAGCTATCAAAAGAAAATTTTGCTCATTGGCAATAAGAATGACTTGGAAAGTTCGACTAGCAACTGGAAAAGGTTAGATTCGCAATATGGCACATTATTTCCTATGATTTCGGTCTCTGCCAGGGAAGGAATTGGCTTAGAGGAATTGAAGGAAACAATTTACCAAGCTCTGGGCATTTTCCGAGTTTATACCAAAACCCCGGGAGGCAAGGCTGAGTTAACCGAGCCTGTGATTCTGAAAATGGACAGCACTGTGAAGGACGCTGCTGAATCTATCCATAAAGATTTTAAAGACAAATTGAAATATGCTGTTGTTTGGGGCTCGGGGAAGTATGATGGGCAGAGAGTCAGCAGGGAACATATGCTTCAGGATGGTGACATAGTTGAGTTTCATGTATAGCCGCCCCTTTTGTCCTTGGTACCACGGCGAGGCAAAATTCACGTTGCAGTTTGCCACAACTTTTCCGCTAAATCTTCGATATAAGCCTTGTTTTCGAGTTTTAGTCTCCACTCTTGTGGAATGGCCTCTATGCCCAGGTAGGCTCCTAAGATAGCCCCAGCCATGGAAGCTATGGTATCAGTATCGCCGCCCAAGCTTATGGCATAAATCACTGAATCCTTATAGGATTTCGGCTGCTTTAGGAAGCAATAGATGGCAGTTGGCACTGAGTTTAACGCCTCTATACCATTTCCCAGCACAGCAACCACCCTTGCCCTATCTTGCTCGCCCAGTAGCTCTTTCGTGTTGGCTATCTTTTCCTTATATAACTGGGTTTGGGCAAAGTTCTGGAGTTTTAGAAGAAAAGCTTCCCGATCAATTTCTTCATCCGAGGGAGTATTCAGGGCTAAGGCTACAGCATAAGCTTGAAGGGCTGCTCCTTCCTTGCCTAATTCGTGAGAATGGGTAATAGAACTTGATTTGTAAGCAATCTCCCTCAACTTGGCTGGGTTATTAGAATATAGGAGTCCTATTGGTGCCACTCTCATCGCTGACCCGTTTCCAAATGAGCCACCCCTATAGATTTTGCTTGCGGCACTATCCCATGGCTCACCACTCTTCATCATCCTAAAAACCCTGGGTGGCCCTGGTCCATAGCCACGCCATGGCTCAGCTTCATAGTTTTTGATAAAAGTTTGGGCCATATGCTCTCCATCAAAGCCCCTGCTTTGTATCAGCGATTCCACCACGGCGATTGTCATGTGAGTGTCATCGGTATAAGCTAGCTCTTCCACCCTCTCAGCTAAGGAGGCAGTATCTTCTTTTTTAGCCATCCTCCTTCCTTCTCGCCAAGCGCCAAGCCCATCACCTATGGCTGCTCCTATCAAGCATCCCAAGAATTTCGACTTTAGTTTTCCTTTATGCATCTCCCTAAATCATAGTATTCCGCATAATATCTTATAAAATCCCTCTCATGTAATGAATTTTTTCTTCCTTACAAGAGAGGGTAGGTGAGGGTAAAATCTCCCTCCCCTAGCGGGAGGGAGAACCGCAAGGTGGTTTTGCAGTTAAAACTTTAGTTCCTGCATCGGGCAAGCTTGATTAATTTGCAAATTTTACCAGTAACATATATACTTATCACAGTGGTTATAAGTTCAGGTTACCGATTCTCTGGAAAAAATTCCTTTAGTTCCATTTACAGACGTTGGATGACCGAGACTCTAGCCAAATATTATTAAGAAAGGAGGTCATCCAATGGGGTTTACAGACAAAACGCTCCAATGTTCTGACTGTGGCGCTACATTTACCTTTACTGTTGAGGAGCAGGAGTTCTATGCGGCTAAGGGATATACTAATGAGCCCAAGCGTTGCACTGCCTGCCGTGAGGCAAGGAGAAACCAGCGCAGAAGCTTTGGTGACGATAGACTGAGGCGGCAAATGTATCCGGCAGTATGCGCTGAGTGTGGTAAGGAATGTGAGGTACCCTTCGAGCCTCGAGAAGGCAGGCCAGTATATTGTAGTGAGTGTTACAACAAAGTTAAATTGGGCAGTAGGCAATAGTTTGACTGTAACTGGATTCAAAGGGGCTGGAACTAAACCCAGCCCCCGAAGGTTCAGAAGTGGAAAGATTTAGCGTATTTTAACCCCTCGCCTAGCCTCTCCCTTGAAGGGAGGTGAGGCTAGTTCTGAGCAAAGCGAAGGAACTAAGGTGAGGGTGATAAAATAAAAATGCAAAGGGAGGTAATATTATGAATATATATGTAGGTAATTTGTCACCCGAGGTTACTGAAGAGGAGTTGCGCCAGGCATTTGAGGCTTTTGGGCAAGTTACATCGGTAAACATTATCAAAGATAGGTATACTGGCCAACCCAGGGGATTTGGATTTGTTGAGATGCCAGTAGATACCGAGGCTCAGGCAGCGATTGACGGCCTCAGCGAGGCGCCATTAAGGGAGCAGAAGCTTACTGTTAGCAAGGCGCGTCCTCGCACTGAACGTGGAGGCGGCGGTGGCGGTGGGTTTTATGGTGGAGGCGGGCGTCGAAGATATTGAGTCTTGTTTATTCGGCAAGCTAGCCTAATATCCTACTGATCACAGTCTTGGCAATAGTGGTCTGGAATTCCAGGCTGAGGAAGGGAATTTTGTTTTTCTCCGCTGCCTCAGCGGCATGGTTTTGTGCTATTTTGTCTGGGTTACCTGTTTTTTGGTATTGCTCCATAATGTAGTCCTTAAACTTTTCTGCCTGTTCTGGGCCTTATGGGAGGATACTTTTTGCTTAGTCAGCGACAAAAACATCATGATGGGCAAAGGCACATAGCTCTACCTCATAAGCCGCCAGCTTCCTTAGCGATTCCATATATAGAGAAAAGTCATGCAATAATCACAGTCTCTTTGCCTTTAAGCGGATATAGGCAGTTTTTTGTGTTCCCAAAAAATCTATCCTATTAGTGATTTTGCCAAGCTCTCGAATCCACATAGTAAATTCCTCGTGGCATAGTCAACCTACAACATGTCTCTCCAAGCGAGATTTTAGCATGTGAACGGGAAATACATAATGAGAGCCTTCTATTTGAGGTTCATCAAGGGTATAATTGGATAAGGGGAAGGTACAACGGAGGGTGGAGGAATGAGCAGAAACAAATATTTCGTCCTTCTAGTCTTGGGGCTAGTCCTTATGCTAACTACCTCGTTTATGGTATGAGAATCGCCTTACAAGAGGTTCCTTTTGAAGATGGTCCCTCGCAACATAGCCGCTTCGTGAGCGGAATTGTCCAGGTTAACGAACGCAAACCAGACTATAAGATGCTAGGTTCGCAAGAGGTAAAGCTCGCCTATGCTACTCTCATGATTGGTAAAGAGACGGTAGCCTATAATGACAAGTCGAAGGCGGTAAACGACTTTCTCGAGAAACTTCTCTCATTCATGTTCCAAGTGAAGCGAAAGACCAGGCTTTAGACGAGGCCTCAAGCCCACGATAAAGCCTCAAGTTATCCTCAAACTTTACTAACCTTGTATATCTGACAACCACATCAAGGCTCTCCCAGCCACCAGGTCTCATGATGTGCTCAACATCCAAGCCAGCACGGGGCAGGTTAGAGGCAAATGCCCTTCTAAAGGTACGAGGGTTGCATTTTTGAGTCCCGATTGTTTGAGGCAAGTCTGATAAAATGCTATTGTATTAAGTGATTTTGTATCTGGGGAAGTGTCGGAATTGGCAGACGAGCATGACTTAGGATCATGTGCTGAAAGGCGTGGGGGTTCGAGTCCCCCCTTCCCCACCAACCCATTAGCGCCAAAATGTTGAGTCCCTAAAGGATGAGAAAGGGTAGGCAATGCGTATTGTCATAATAGGGCAAGCAGCCTTTGGCCAGAAAGTTCTCGAGGCATTGACCGAAAGGGGAGAGGAAATTGTCGGAGTTTATACCTCTCCTGATATTCCTAGAAAGACAAACCCGCTTAAGGAATTAGCAGTTCAATTAGGTATACCAACCTTTCAGCCAGGAGAAATGCAAGCCCCAGAGGTTTATACCGAGTATATTAAGCTTAAGCCGGACCTGAATGTTATGGCTTATGTAACCAGTATCATACCTGAGAGTATCCTAAACTATCCTAAGTTGGGGACAATCCAATACCATCCCTCGTTACTTCCGAAGCATCGAGGTGGTAGTGCCATTAACTGGGCTATCATCAATGGCGAGACCAAGACAGGCATTACCATTTTTTGGCCTGACAGAGGGATAGATACCGGCCCTATCCTGTTGCGGAAGGAGGTAGAAATTTCTCCTGATGATACTGTGGGCTCGCTCTACTTTGATAAACTCTTCCCATTGGGGATAGAGGCATTAGTGGAGAGCAGCGAGTTGATTAAAAGGGGAATAGCTCCACGAATCCCCCAAGATAAATCACAAGCTACTTACGAAGGGCTATGCACTGAAAAAGATGCTGTTATTAACTGGCTTCAGCCGGTAACCAGAGTCTATAATCTGATTCG
>JAGMBH010000023.1 GCA_023129815.1 Dehalococcoidia bacterium | reverse complement strand
TAGAAAAGGGTATCTCGCGTTGACAGATCATTTACTCGGAGTATCATGTCGTTAGCGACCTTGGTTACCTCTTGAAAACTTTTGCCTTGTGCGGCTGTCTTGGCTGCCTGAAGAACAATAAGTAGCTGAGCGGCAGCGACGGTGCGGGAGTCAATCACTTCAATAGTGGTGTTGGGCAGCTTTTCACGAGCCATTTCTCTAGCCTGTACGGCTGCCCCATATGTTGTGCTATAAGCTGATGTCAGAGTGATAACCAGGATAGCCTCTGCCCTCTGGCTCATCTCCTGGTAGCCTTGCAAGAATTGCCCTATGGTAGCACCTGAAGTTGTCGGCAGGTTTTCTTTTCCTTCAAGCTGGGCATAGAGCATTCCCATATCTATTTCTGTGTCAGGATAATCCTTACCATCCATGATGACGTGGGCTGGCACTATTCCGATGCCATATTCTTGTGCCATTTCCGGCGGTATAGCGGCAATGGAGTCAGTCATAATAGCTACTTTATTCACATTGACCTCCTTAGTAGTGACAATGATACCTGATTGAGCGATGTGTTGCACCATAGTGTGCTGACTGACCACATAGGTAACACTTGAGGCGAACCGCGAGTTCTAACCAATTCACGCTCGCTATACTCCATTACAGCCAGATAAGCGAGCGCTTAACTTTGAGGCTTTGGGGGAATCTTTTTCTAATGGGCCTCTGACTCTATTTCTCTGACAAGAAACTCAATACGGTTCAGGGCTTCATCTATATCTGCCTTTGTGACCATGCGGTGCGTGACGGCCCGTACTCTTCGCCCACCAGGAGAGCCGGATCTGACACCCCGGGCATTGCTCCGTTGGATGAACTCGGGAGTGGGAATGGTGATCGGAGGCTCAAACATCACGATGTTGGTTTGAACCCTGTCAGGGTGAACGGTGATGCCGGGGATGTTGGCTAGCCCATACGCTAAGTGCCGGGCAGTAGCATGATCTTCAGCCAGACGCGCAACCATTTTCTGAAGAGCAATGATGCCAGCGGCAGCGATGATTCCCACCTGGCGCATTCCTCCTCCCAGCATCTTACGCCACTTGCGGGCCTTCGCTACAAACTCCTGAGTACCACACAGGAGAGAGCCCACGGGAGCGCTGAGGCCCTTGGAGAGGCTGAAGCAGACAGAATCCGCGGGTGCAACCAGTTCACTTACAGGCACATCAAGGGCAACGGCGGCGTTGAAAATGCGTGCTCCGTCCAGGTGAACCCGAAGTCCATGTTGGTGAGCGAGTTCGGCGATAGCAGATGTGTATTCAGGAGTCAGAACAGTGCCACCACAGCGGTTGTGGGTATTCTCTAGACAGAGGAGCGTAGTCCGAGGGAAGTGGATATTTTCTGGTCGAATAGCTTGCTCCACCATACCAAGGTCCAGCCGGCCGTCTTGCTCGTTGGGAACAGTCCGCATTACGACTCCACCCAAGGCAGATGCAGAGCCAACCTCAGCCCATAACATATGAGCCTCACTGCCCATGATGATTTCATTGCCGTGGCGGGTATATGTCAGGATAGCAATAAGGTTGCTCATAGTTCCGCTGGCTGTAAAGAGAGCAGCCTCTTTTTCCAACATGCGGGCAGCTAGTTCCTCTAAGAGATTAACGGTGGGGTCCTCTTTATAAACGTCATCTCCTACTTCAGCCTCATACATGGCTCGGCGCATATCCTCTGTGGGGAGGGTTATCGTATCACTTCGCAGGTCAATAATCTTCATAACTGTCTCCTTTCTTACGTTTTTCCCCTTTTAATATTACCAGATTTTCAGAGGTGATAATCAACTTTCGGGACTTGAGTTTAGTCCTCGTTCGCGTGATGGTCAACATCTTAGAATGGAGATAAACCTTACCCGTGCGGAATGTAGTTACAAGATTGGAGTGGAAAGTTGTTTGAGAAGGAACTAGGATAATCTTTTCATCCGCAAAATTCTGTCAAATTGCTTAGCGATAAAGACACGTCCTTCCTCTTATCAAAGCAAGCTTAAAAAATTCCCCTTTTCAATGTGTTTTGTGTGGTGAATGAGCCTAGGCAGTTCGGCGACTCATATTCAGAGAGGTCAATAACATCACGCTGTATTGCAACTAGCTCCAGCACATTCAAATTTGTTATGCTATCCTTAAATATTTGTCGGAGCTAGTTCGAAGGGAGGTGGCCATGGAAATCTTAGTAAGACTGGGTAGATTACTTTCTCCTTCTTTCTTTGCTATTCTTGCTGGCCTCTCATTGACGGCTGCTGC
>JAGMBH010000022.1 GCA_023129815.1 Dehalococcoidia bacterium | reverse complement strand
TTACTTACCTGAGGAGGCTATCGAGTTAGCTAAGAAGGCTTCCTATGCTAGGTTTGATGAGACGGTTGAGCTTCATTTAAGGATGGGGGTCAATCCGCGTAGTGCCGACCAACAAGTGCGAGGTGTTGCTCTACTGCCTAATGGGTTGGGGAAGAAGGTAAGGATACTTGTCTTTGCTCAAGGAGAGGCAATAAAGTTAGCTAAGGAAGCTGGAGCTGATTATGCCGCAGCAGATGAGCTTATTAAGCAAATTGAGTCTGGTTGGCTTGATTTTGATGTATCTATGGCTACTCCCGATATGATGTCCAGGGTAGCCAAGCTTGGGCGTATTTTGGGACGACGGGGCTTGATGCCTAACCCTAAGTCGGGCACTGTGGTGCCGCCCCAAGATTTACCTCGAGTTATAGGCGAGGCGCGTAAGGGTAGAGTGGAGTTTCGCCTGGATAGAACGGCAATCATCCATTTGCCGATAGGCAAAGTTAGCTTTGATAACGATAAACTTCTGGAAAACCTAAGGGCAGTGATGGAGGCTATAGTTAAGGCAAGGCCCAGTGGGGTTAAAGGGCAGTATATCAAAAGCGTATCACTGTCTACCAGTATGGGGCCAGGCCTCAAGCTGGATCTCAAGTCAGCACTGGCTTTAGCTGGTTAGTTTTGTGCTATAATAAATAGAATGAATCGGTGCCAATGACAGCAGGTACCGCTCCTTGCTAGATAAAGGGGCAAAGGGGGGTGAAGATATCCTCCCCGGGTGTTTAAAGCGCTTGCCTGCCAAGGCCTTGTGTTAACCCTGTGTTATTGGCGCAGGGATTTTTATTTGCCTAGTGGAGACATGCTAAGGGAAAAGAAAACACAAATTATTGGTCAGCTAGCAGACGATCTGTCTCGAAGTACTATTGTTATCGCTACTAGTTACCAGGGTCTGCCGGCTAAGGAGATGACTGGCTTACGCCGAGCTTTAGCCGGTGCAGCTGCTGATTACCACGTGGTTAAGAATACCTTAACTCGCCTTGCTGCCCAAAGAGCTGGTAAGGAGCAAATTGTGGGCATCATTGATGGTCCTACAGCTCTGGTTTTTGGCTATGATGATGCAGTCGAAGCAGCTAAAGTCCTTAGCCAATACATCAAATCTACAGACTTAGCGGTGCAGATTAAAGGAGGTTTGCTGGGGAAGCGAGTGCTCAGTGCTGATGAAGTTATAGCTCTGGCCAGTTTACCACCAAGGGAAATCCTTATCTCTCAATTAATAGCTCAATTGCAAGCGCCAGTGAGGACCTTACATAATATTCTAAGTTCCCCGTTGCGTGAGTTACACTATGTACTACAAGTGCGGATTCAAAATTTTACTTGAGTAAGGAGGAAAGCATGTCACCAAAGGAAGCGAAGGTAGAAGAAGAAAAAGTAAAAGTAAAAGTAAAAGTGGGGAAGGAATCTACAAAGGCGAAGGCGAAAAAAGAAGCCAAGGGAATGACCAAGGAGGAAATCATTGCCGCTATTAAGAGCATGACCGTCATCGATCTAGCTGATTTAGTTAAGGCTTTAGAGGATGAATTTGGAGTTACCCCTGCTCCGGTAGCTGTGGGAGCAGCGCCAGTAACGGCTCCCAGCCAGCCAGTTGAAGCGCCTCCGGAAGAGGAGAAAACGGAATTTAGCGTCACCCTAAAGAATATCGGCGAAAAGAAGATCGAAGTCATTAAGGCAGTTCGTGAAGTAACCAGTTTAGGGTTAAAGCAAGCTAAGGATTTGGTAGAAGCTGCTCCACAAGTAGTAAAAGAGGGCATTTCCAAGGAGGAGGCAACCACCATAAAGGAGAAACTGGAGGCTGCTGGAGCGTCTGTAGAGATAAGGTGAAATCAAAAAACAAAAATCAAAATGCAAAAATACAGAGCAAACATTAAAAAGATTTGCATTTTGATTTGTCATTTTGATCTTTGCCCCTTTGCCTTTTAATTTTGAGTAACATGTCGCTTGCCAATTGCCGGGCTATCTTGGGGATGGGTATTTTCTTCACCCTATTGGGCATCGCTTTTATACTTTGGAATAAGAGGGAGAAGAAAACATATTATAACTCCTTGGTAACCCGAAGGGATATGAAGGAGTTCATAACTCACGAACCAGAGCGTCTCTGGCTAAATGCCTGGCAAATAGGTGGCCGGATTTCCCTTATTATTGGCATTATACTGGTGATTGCTGGCGGCGTCCTATGGCTGATTTTGTAGCTAGCCTCTTAGATTATTTCCTTATGCCGATATTGTAAAGCTTCAGCTACGTGGTATGTTTTGATGATGTCGCTGTGTTCCAGGTCGGCGATGGTGCGGGAAAGTTTAAGGACGCGATGGAAGGCGCGGGCTGTAAGGTGAAGCTGCTTCATAGCAGCACGAAGTAAGCTTTGTGCTGCTGATTCTACGGTGCAGAATTCCTTTACCTCCTTAGGAGTCATATCAGCATTACACCTTAGTTTTGTCCCCTGAAAACGCTTAATTTGTATCTCGTGAGCTGACTTGACCCTTCCCCTGACCTTCTCCGAGGGTTCCATAGGCTTATCCTCGGTGAGCTTTTCATAGTCAATGTGGGGGGCATCAATGAAGATGTCGATACGGTCCAGCAGTGGTCCGCTTAATCTTTTATGGTAGCGGGTAATCTCCCCCGCTGAGCACTTACATTCCTTAAATGGGTCTCCATAATAGCCGCAGGGGCAGGGATTCATGGCTGCTGCCAGCATAAAGCTAGCGGGAAAGGTAACACTGCCGCGAGCGCGACTGACAGTGACGGTTCTATCTTCCATTGGCTGGCGCAATGACTCTAGGGCAGCATGTCCAAACTCAGGGAATTCATCCAGAAACAGCACACCATGGTGGCTCAAGCTTATCTCCCCAGGGCGTGGCCATTGCCCACCTCCTACCAAGCCGATGTGAGAAACGGTGTAGTGGGGGGAGCGAAATGGCCGCTCCATAATGATCGGGGTATCTTGTGGCAATAACCCACTGACGCTATAAATCTTGGTTACCTCTATGGCTTCTTCCATGGTTAACCAAGGCAATATTGAGGGCAAGCAGCGAGCCAACATGGTTTTACCGCTTCCTGGCGGGCCACACATAAGGATGTTGTGTCTTCCTGACGCTGCTATCTCCAGAGCCCTCTTGGCATGCTCTTGACCCTTGATATAAGCAAGGTCAAAGGCATAATCGGGGCAAGCTTCCTGCTGCCAGTTTATATCGCTGTGGTATTCTGGAATACTTATTTCACCACGAAGGTGGGTAACTAGCTGAGCTAGAGATTCTGTTGGGAATATATGAGCACCATCTACTAAAGACGCCTCCTTGGTGTCATCCGCAGGCACGAACACTGTAGATAAGCCTTTATCACAGGCTAAAGCTACCATAGGCAATATGCCATGGGTATGGCGTAGCTTGCCATCCAGGGAAAGCTCCCCTAAGAAGACACTATATGAGAGGTCAGCGTATAACTGTCCTGAGCTTACTAGTATGCCTATGGCTATAGGCAAGTCATAAGCCGGACCTTCCTTTTTCAAGTCTGCTGGTGCTAAATTGACCGTAATGCGTCTGGCGGGGAACTTGTAGTTAGAGTTTCTTATAGCTGACCTTACCCGCTCTCTGGATTCTTGAACAGCTTTGTCTGGCAAGCCTACTATGGTAAACGATGGTAGCCCAGGCGATATGTCAACTTCTACGTCTACTGTGGCCCCTTCCAACCCCACCACAGCGCAACTCGTTACCTTGGCTAGCATACTAATGCCCATTATAGCAGAGGTTCTCTTAGCTTGCTATGGGTGAAACCAGGCAAAGCTACCTATAACTCAAAAAGACTTGGTATCAAAGAAGCCTTTGCCAACGCTCTTGTCATTCTGAGCCCTTCGCCTCCTGGCATTCTGAGCAAAGCGAAGAATCTAGAGCCCCTTCACTTCGTTCAAGGTCGGGGTGACAAATAAAACATTGTCAGTACCATGGCTGCAAATGTTAGAGCCTGAGGTTGGTCAATCAAACCATCTCCAAGATTGAGCAGGAAATTCCCCAGTCTTCGATTTTTGAGCTAGTTGCCTTAGCTAAAGCCCTTAAAGTATCTACTGCATGGCTCCTTGAGGAAGCAAACAAACAGAATATCCCTCAATAAACTTGTCTTACTGAAAACCTCCTCCTATAACCTATTGGAAATGCCATCTAAAAGATATAATTTAAATAATCAAAGGTAAGTAGCTTTGCTAGGGTATGGCTATTGACGTGATTTGCAATAGAATGATATTATATATAATATCATGAGGATGATGGATGATGCGGCTTGAAAAATTGGTAATGCTCTTTCTAAGGGAGCCAGCCGAGGTCTCATTTCAAGACGTAGTTAAGGTGTTGGACGGATTTGGTTATGAGGAACAGCCCTCTAAAAGTGGGCATAAGGTTTTTGCCAAGCCAGGTGAGTATCCCATTACTGTGCCCACGGTCAAGGGTCGGCGAGTAAAGCGAGTTTACGTCAGAAAGCTCATAGAACGCTTAGGATTGGAGGAATGGTATGAGAAGCAACACAACGCGTAAAGACCTGGATTTTTATCTAAATCTGCACTATCCGGTTACTATTCATCCCGATCCCGATGGTGGGTTCGTTGCTGAGATTGAAGAGCTCCCAGGATGTATGACTCAGGGCGAAACCTTGGAAGAGGTCTTTGAAGCTATCGAGGATGCTAAGCAGTGTTGGATCGAAGCAGCTTTTAACGATGGTCATGACGTTCCCTTACCCAGGGATATGGAGGAATATAGTGGGAAAATCTTGATAAGAATTCCCAGAAGTCTCCACCGTGTTTTGTCTCGTGCCGCTAAACAAGAAAGAGTGAGCTTAAATCAGTATATCACCAGTTTACTGGCGGCAGGAGTTCAGAGAGAGGCTATTCTTTCTCGGGTTCAATTTGTTTCGAGACCGCAGACTGCTGAACAAATACTACAGCAATTTCTACTACAGCAATTTCAGGAGCGATTTCGGGAGCTTGCCAGGGAAAGAGAAACAGCACCTTTCATTTCATCGCTCACCACTAGAGAGTCAGGGATCCTCAATTATATGGCGCTAGGCTATCACAATAAGCAGATTGCCGAAGTGCTGGGTGTCAGCGAGCAAACCATTAAACAGCATATTAACTCTATAGTGCGTAAACTTAATGTTAATGCCCGCACTCAGGCAGTAGTGGCGGCCATAAAGGAGGGCAGCATGCGATGATTGATAGCATAGTTATGGAAAGTTGCGCATTATCCAATCGCCTATTGAGTCTCCAAGGAGATAGTAAGAAATGAAGAATGATAAGAGGTTCCTGGGCTTATATGGGCTGGCAAATATGATAAAGTTGAGTCAAAGCGTTGAAGCCATCACTAGAGTGATGCCCTCGTTTTGATGGAAATTAAGAAGGAGGCGATACAATGCCTAGTGAAAGTGTTGTTATTGGCAGAGGAGTAAATTTCAGCGTTGAGCAACTCTATGACCTTTACAAGCTAACTAAAGAGGAAAGGCAGATCATAGAGGCATCTTTTGGAAACGAAGCTTGATGAGAGAGGCCCTTCGCCTGGTGGAAGAGATAGACGCTCTGATTCCCAACTGGCCAATGAAGTAGGGGGCAGATTAGCTTTGGGATACAGGAGGACATATCATGGATGGAAAGCGTAGCAAAAAACACAAAGGGGCACTTATCACGAAGAGTCAGCCCGATTTATTTCTCTGGGGAAAAATCCAAGAATTAGTAAGAAGATCCGAACTAGAGAAAATAGAGGCAGTTACTCTTATATTTAACAATTACTCTGTTGTTCCACGAGAGGCAGATGATTTGCTCAAAGAGATGGTGCTCCCAAATAATCCGGTAGACATCAGACGAAAGATCGCTACAGATCTCGTAAGCAAGTCGAGGATTCCTTGGGGGCTTCACTTAGATTTATTGCAAACGCTTAGGAATGATAAGGACCAAGAAGTAGCCCGTACAATTAAACCTTTGTGGGAACCCTATGAGGCATTGGAGAAATCGCTTAGGATTTCTATTGAGAAGCAGAATACTATCTTAGCTAATTTAATACCCAAGAATTTTTTTCAAGGCATTGCTGCCAAGCAACTTGAAATCACAATACCAAAAGGTGTTTTCGAAAACATCGCACAGCAGGTTAATGCCGCATCCACTCGCTTTACATCCCAATTACAAGATCAGATCAAACGCATGGCTTATTTTCAATTGCCACAAAGCTACCTAGACAGCTTAACAAACATAAAACTCGCTAATGAGGGCATTTTGCGAAGCATTTCTATGGTCCCCACTTCATATTTCCCCATTGAGCGAGAAAGCGTTGTTATAAAACCATCCGAGAATCCACTGATCACCAAGCTGAAGACGATTCCTTCTGGGCAGGAGTGCTGGTATCAGTACCAATCTATGTGTAAGGATATTCTCACATTTTGCTTTGTCCCCCCTTTATTGGATCCAATGGAAGAGTCGCGAACTGAAGGGGGGCTGCATAGAAGGGATATTATCTATCCTATGTCCCTTGGAGAAGGTGGATTTTGGGGATACCTACAAATCAGTTACTCAGCGTCACACATAATAGTTGATGCGAAGAATTATGGGGACGAGCTTCCCAAAGACCAGGTTGTAATAACATCAAAGTATTTTGGCGCCAAGAAGCTAGGCAACTTTGGTTTAATAATATCTCGCAGAGGACCAAGTAAGTCTGCCAAGAAGGAACAATTTGATAGATGGTTACACCACGACGAGATGATAATCTGCCTCAGCGATGCTGATCTTGAAGAGATGGTAGCCCTAAAGCAAGCTGGAAATGAGCCAGAGGTTGTTCTGAGTAAACTGATTCGGGAATTGCGAGAATCAGTCTAGCGAAATACTCAATAAACCAATAAGAGGTAACCTATGAAAGTAAAATGCCCTAAGTGCGGATTTGAAGACGAAGGCAAACAAGCCAAATTAGTATAACAACCAAATCCCTTTCAAAAATTCCTCTTTTACCTTTTTTCTACTTAATATCTTATTTAAGAAGTTTTTTGCCTTCGTTTTCCTTTGTCCCATCCAAGCGCAAGCCCGGCTAGAAACGCTAATATCCCTACAGCTAAAGCTGGCGGAGGTGATGAAGGTCGTGGGAGACTCTGGTCTTTTGCCCTTTGCTGAATTTTTTCTATTGCTTCAAAAACTCTAGCTGCTGAGACTTCTATAGGGTCATGCCTTGAAAAGCTAACCCACTCAACTGGGCTTTCTACATTAACGCCTTCCTCTTTGAGAAGTATCATAGGCTTTTGAATCTTAAAGGCATAATTATGTTCTTTTGTCACACGCTCGGATTGCAATGCCTCGTAGGTTAGCAGGCCAAGGAAATAATTAGACTCTTTAATCATCCTCTCAAATTTGTCCTCAAGAATGGCTCCTGGCTGGCTTATATCTTCCGCTATAATTCCCGCAACTCCAAAATTGTCTAAATATTCCTGAAGTTGTCGAACTAAGGAGAGGTTTTGGACACTATGGGATATAAAAACTTGGCAGCTGACTGGATACTTAATTTCAATAGTTGCCGGGGTAGTCCACAAAGGAGAGTTAACAGTAGGAACGAACCTTAAATTAGGTGGAAGGAATTGACCCTCTAAGCCGAATACCATCTCGTATTCGCCGAGTGCCAAAGCGGGTATAGGAAAACTTACACTAATTTTTTTCCTTTCCCCCGGTGCCACCAAGATTCTAAGTTCTTGTGGGTACCATGTATTTTCTTGGTATAACCACTCTGGTTGAACTCCTGTTCGATACACATATAAGTCCGCAGGTGAGTTATTTCTTAGCTCAAAGCTCACCTGGGCAATCTCTCCAGGGAGAAACCTACCTCTGCTGAATGTTATCCCCTCTACTAACCAGGTGGACTGAGAAATAGGAACGGAATTAGTGGTCAAAGAGTTGTAAACTTTGTATATGGTAGATTTCTTATACCCCCGCTGAATCAAGTCCCGAGGGGGATTCCCTTGTAGGAGCAGCTCGCGAATCTCATCTTCTATACCCATTTTGTCCTCCTTGTCTATTATAGACTTTGTGGAAATTATAAATCATCCTTTCCAGAAAGTCAAGTTTTACAATTGAGATTACTTTGAGATTCCTCGATTTTTACTATCAAGGGTAATTTGCCTAGGAAAAAGACCTCCAATCAACCTTCATGACCCTTTGAGTAATGGAGGAGCCAAGAGTAGCCCATAGCATCAAGATTAAGCTCAGCATTCTTCACCAAGCTCGCATTGCCGCAATAACTCAAAAGAAGACCCTAGGGCAGTAGCTTGAAGAGGCTATTAAAGAGAAAATTGAAAGGAAGATGGAGAAGTGAAAGCAGCAATCTATTGCAAGACCATTGACCATTATAGCAGAGGCTCGTGCTCATTAGTAGGAAGGCAGCTTTAACTTGCTACAGCTGCAGCTACAGCGTATTGCTTGGTATCGGAAAGGCTGATGGAGAATTCAGTTAAGTTTAACTTTTTGGCTCTCTCTCTAGCTTTACCATAGAGTTGCACCAATGGCTTACCCTGAGCATCAGCCAGAATCTCGATTTCTTGCCAGCCAACACCTTTGGTGCCGGTGCCTAAGACCTTCATCACTGCTTCCTTGCCGGCGAATCGGGCGGCTAGGGCTGGAATTCTACCTTGACAAATCTTGCGCTCAGCTTCGGTGTAAATTCGATTTAAAAAACGCTTGTCCCATTGTCTAATTGCTGACTCAATTCGCTCTACTTCTATTATATCTACGCCAATCGAAAGCACCTTGCCTCCTTCGCCTAACATATCCGTGGTAATAGCTCTCCGGAAAGCATATCAACAATTCGTGAGGGACCTAGCTTTGTCTTCATTATCACTTTGCTGGGGTGAGCATCGGTTACCTCGCCAATGAGGGCAGCATTTCTGCCATAGCTGTTTTGCTTCATTTTAG
>JAGMBH010000021.1 GCA_023129815.1 Dehalococcoidia bacterium | reverse complement strand
TTTATTTACATTTCCCGTCCAGAGAGAGGTACCACAGGTGAGGGCTCGATGACCCTATTTTTCTCATCTACATAAACCACAGTTGGCTCCATAGCTATAGCCTCATCATCGGGAAGCTGACAATAAGAAAGGATGATAACTATATCACCTTTAGCCACAAGCCTGGCGGCAGCACCATTAATCCCAATCACTCCTGAATTTGCCTCGCCCTCAATAGCATAAGTGCTAAACCGAGCTCCATTATTAATATTCAGCACTTCCACTTGCTCATTAGGCAAGATATCACTGGCTTCCATGAGCACTTTATCAATAGTAATGCTGCCCTCATAATCTAAATTGACCTGGGTAACTCGAGCTCGGTGAATTTTACCTTTCAGCATGGTCCTCATTCTTGCCCCCTTTAGGTATACAGCGTGTTTAATTTTGTTCTAGCTTTGGATTCAGCTTCGTTTCGATTATCCGGGAAAATTTTCACCTCCAAATTTTGTAGTGCGACCCTTTAGGGTCGTGCAGCACGAGGCTACCCCATGTAGTAATCTTCGCTACTACACAGGGCTAAAGCCTCGCACTACTTTTTAAAAAGCCTCGTATAAAGTTTCCGGTAAGGAAAACAAAACCTTTAACTCTTGCGCTTTGCTTTCATCAATCCTACCTTTGGCTAAAGCAATGGGAATGGTTTGAAATCCTAAATCTTTATAGGTAGTTAGCAATGAAGAGTTTTTAGCCTCAAGTGCATTTAGATGCTTGCTTATGGTGCCTAAGTCACCACGGGCGATGGGTCCAGTAAGGCAATCAGGTAAGCCAACGTTGTCAATATTATTCACTGTCCCTCTAAGCAAGGGAAGTAAAGCCCTCGCTGCCTCCTTTGGTGGCACTCCAAAACCTTGCCACAAATCTAAGGCTAACTTGACCAAGGTTACTAAGTAATTAGAGACAAAAACAGCTGCTACATGATATAGCACCTTGTCTCCCGGCTTAAGTTCCACCCAATTGCCGTTCAAGAGAGAAGCTAACTCCTTCAGTCTTGATAGCAGAGGCTCTTCAGCCTCTACCACAAAGGTGGAACCAGGCAGATTATCCCTAGCCTCACGAACACTGGCAAAAGTTTGTAGCGGATGGAAAGAACCCACCTTGGCCCCAAGTCGCCTAGCTGGCTCCAGAATGTCAATAGAGTGAGCGCCACTGCAATGTATGACATTCTGTCCTTTATGCCATTTAACTTCGCTAGCTATTTCAGGGATAACATCATCAGGGGTGGTGATGAAGATTAATTCAGCAACATCGGCTACTTCCTGAGTTGTTTGGCAAACTCGACAATCGGCCACTAGCCTGGCCAGCTTTTGTGCTGAGCTAAGATTTCGGCTGGATACAGCCATTACCGGGCATCCCCTTTGAAAAAGCCTTACTGCTAAGGCTGTGCCCACCGTTCCAGCGCCAACAAAGCCAACTTTTAACTTCCTTGCATCAGTTATAGAGCTACGCATAGCAACCCTCAATAAGAAACCCTCTCGGCAATACCGAGAGGGTCCACAATTAGCCTTTTCCACCGTCTCAGTCGTTGCCGATCCAAGCGGGAATTCCCTACCTATCCTAACTTCAAGCTCACTGCCTTCAAAGGTCAGTGGCTAATTTTAATACTAGCACATTTTTTGTATCTCGTCAATAGCTTGTGCTCATTCACATGATTGGTGACATGTTGTCTCCTCGTCTTGCCATCAGCAGGATAGTCCGAAGTGAGCCTAGAACAAGCTCCACAATCCCTGAGATTACTAGACCGCCTTACCCCGGTCGGGGACAAGCCCCGA
>JAGMBH010000020.1 GCA_023129815.1 Dehalococcoidia bacterium | reverse complement strand
AAACCGCCCGAGTTTCACCTATCTATCTGACCTGGGTGATTTTTAGCTGCCAAGCTCGTTATAAATGACAGGCGCCAGCTCTTGAAGACAATGTTGCAGGGAATCAATGGCAGAACCCTCAAATAGTGGAGTGATAGAGATCCTATCTAGCTGTAAAGCCCACATATCGCTGCCAAGTTTATTATGATGTAAATCCCCACAGCGCCTAATACGGTAACACCCCTCTTCACCATCCTGTTCCCTTTCTACCATATCACAATAACTTTGCTCGCTTAGCTTGGTAATCTCTACCCCGCCAATTTCACTTACCTCCAGGTTAGGCAGGTTAACATTTAACAGGACTTTATTTGGCAAGCTCCCGTCCTTGACCTTGGCAGCTAGCAAAGCTGCTAGCTTGGCAGCAGTATCAAAATTTAAGTCCTCATAGGCATTCATCGAGATAGCTATGGATGGGATACCATGCAAATAACCCTGGAGGGCAGCACCCACAGTGCCTGAGACAAAGATATCACGACCTATATTAGGCCCCCTGTTAATGCCGGAAACAACCAGGTCTATCTCCCCGGGAAACAACAACTTAACAGCTATGATGACACTATCAGCCGGCGTGCCCTCCACCGAGTAAACCTCTACCCCTTCTAACTTCGGCTCTATTTTACTTACTTTGATAGCTCGATGAAGACTAATAGAGGTGCCCACCCCGCTTTGCTCCTGATGAGGAGCTACCACCACCACCTGCCCTATCCTCTGAAGTTCCTTTGCCAATACCCAAAGCCCCGGAGCAGCTATGCCATCATCATTGGTAACCAGTATTTTCATATTTCCTTGTCACTATTTACTGAGACGCTAGCGCGAGGGGTTTTCACACTACATCAGGCTCCACAAGCTTCTCATCAACATAAAGCTCATAGGCATATGTGAACATGCCAGGCTGTACCTTTAGCACGCAAGGAACGCCAGAAACTTCAAAGTAAACTTCGGGGTTGGGAAAAAGTGATATTCCTATTGAGAGCGCTTTAGCCGGGAACATCCCCACTCGCTCACCATCAACCTCCACTACCCCTATCGCAAGCCAGGGTTTGCGCTTAACTTCCACAGTATGCTTCCGACCACGAACTCTCACTGTCCAAGATTTACCCATCCTAGGCATCGTTTACCCATTTCTTATCCTAATTTCTTAATCTTATGCTCTGATATTCTGCTTTCTCAGATAAGTTCTGTCAAGCATACTGCTTTGCTTGACAGAACAAAGTTTCCCTTGATAGACTTAGCTTTGAAAAGTTCCTACTAATGGCCCCGTGGTGTAGCGGTTTTAACATGCCACCCTGTCACGGTGGAGATCAGGGGTTCGAATCCCCTCGGGGTCGCTTGCTGTACCGGCAATACAAGAACCCAAATTTAGTTCACCCCAAGAAAAGCACTAAGCCAATTTCACCTTCGCCTGCGCCTTCGAAATAGGGAAAGAAACCACATCATTGCCAACACGCTGAAGAAGGGAGATATGTGAATTCCGGTGCTGCCACCCCCTTTGGTAACAGTAGTGGAAGGTTTATCAGGTGGCTCCACCGCAATTATAGCTTCATCTTCAACTTCGTAAAACCCTAGCCTTTTTCCTATATACCTCTCCGGCATCCAACCTAAAGGGTTGTTCCCACCAGTAGCTTCAGCCCAAACCCAGCCAGGCTCGTCATTGACAGACAGGATTTTATTAGCCTTGTTATACTTCGGTAGATACACCAAAGCAGCAGTGTGGTCAGATGCCAATACTATAGCGGAACGAAAACCTGCCCCCTTATACATGACGGCAAGCAAAACGGCGTAATCCTCACAGTCGCCGTAGGCGAAGCCTTCATCCTCGATAGTAGCTGCCAGCTCATCGGCATTCTGAGCAAACTCGGGAAAACCAAACTGGTCTGCATCTGAGGTATATTTAACTTTGCCGCGGGCAAAAACAAAAATCTTCTCCGCCCTCTGATGAATATCAGCATAATCTTGGGCCAATTGCTGGCCGACCTGGTAAGCCTTATCAGTATTTTCTCCTAAGCTCTCACCTAGGATAATGGGACAAAATTCTGTTTCAGAATAAACTTGGAAAAAACCATCCTCACCAACAGCGTTAGTACGGCATATATCCCAATCATCAAAAACCTCGCCACCCTGTTTATAAAAGTTTGTTGATGATACCGCCAGGGCAGAAGCAGGCACCATCACCAACAAGATGGCTACAGAAAACAAAATGACCCTTAGATGTTTGGACATAGCAGCTTACAAAGGCATGATTAGAGCAGCGTGAATTATCAAACCAAAGAAAACTAAATAACCAAAAACATATATCCCTACGGCAACGGGATTCCGCTCAACGCTCCCAAAAGGTATTTTGGGCGTTAGTTTGTCTATGATGTAAAGCAAGGCTATGCCAAGAAGGAGGCTGACGAAAAAGCTAACAGCTATCAACCCCAACCTCCTGGGTTCGACCAGGCTTTGCCAGAGCCCAGCACCAACCAAGACCGGCCCGATTACCACCCCATGGATAACTAAGCCTATTAAAATCAAGAACCCAGCTATAAAGAGTCCTACTGAGACGGGGTCTTCGCCTATTCTCTGCCGTTGGTGAATGCCTGGGGTAAGCGCATCCAATACCCTAATCCCAAGCCAGGCTAGAAAGGCACAGATGAACGTCCAGATTATGACTCGCCCCACCCAGAGCAACACAATTAGATAAAAAGCACTCATAGCATTCTTCTCCTTAAAGGATATCTACATTTTATGCAGTGTTATAAGCCTACCTCAAGCCAACCCACATTTGCAAGCTCTGCTCTTTGTCATTGCGAGCATAAGGCGGGGATGAACCCCGCCACTACGATTGGCTTGTCTTTCACCCTTACGTCCCTCGCCAGATAAGGGATGATGTGGGGAGGGACTCCTTGCCCTTAATCCTCTCCCGTCGAGGGAGAGGAAGCACTTAAGGAGTGCAGTAGATTCATAATGATCCTCTCTCCCCTCGCGGGAGAGAGTTAGAGTGAGGGGGATACAGAAGCGGCTCGTAGGGTCGGGGCTTGTCCCCGACCAAGGTATGAATGTATAACCCCCATCTTTGTGAACAGAAATAAATAGGCAATCTTTTGGTAGCACACTCGTAGTGCGACCCTTCAGGGTCGTGCAGTTACCTGGGCACGAGGCTACCCAGTGTAGTAATCTGCGCTACTACACAGGGCTAAAGCCTCGCACTACGAAGTACTGACTTAATCCTCTCCCTTAAAGGAAGAGAAATTTCGGCTCGCAATGACGAGAGGGCTATCATTGCCAGGAGCTTTGCGGTTGCGAGGCGTAGCCGAAGTAAACTCGGAGTGGGATTCCCCGTTTGCGCTCGGAACAAGCTCCGCAATCCAGGGGGAAATGAGCTTGCTTCGCGTCGCTCACAATGACAAGGAAGGAAAACATAGGTCACCAATCAGATGAACGAGTTCGCTCTCTTTATCTTGCCAGCAAAAGATGTTAACCTTTCCCCGACCGATGAAAACTTTGGTTCAATGCGATTTCGATGGCACCATTACTGAGGAGGATGCTAGCTTCCTTCTTCTAGATGCCTTCGCCCAAGGCGATTGGCGGCAAGTGCTGCAGGAGTATAAGGAGCACAAGATATCTGTGGGGCAGTTCAACACCAGGGCTTTTGCTATGGTTAAAGTTGACAAACAGCCATTGCTTGAGGCTATAAAGGGCAAAGTCAAAATACGAGCTGGATTTCACAAACTGGTAAGTTACTGTAAAAAGAGAGATTTCAGGTTTGTCATTGTGAGCAACGGGCTAGAGTTCTACATAAAGGCAATACTAAAAGACATCGGCTTGGAAAACCTTGAGGTATATGCGGCGCAAAGCTCGTTCCACCCAGAAGAAACGAAAGTCCAATATATAGGGCCGGATGGGAGTCAATTAGACGATGGCCTGAAAGAGGCGTATATCAAATCATTTCTGAGACAGGGCTACAGGGTGATATATGTCGGCAACGGTGACTCTGATATCGTCCCGGCAAAGTATGCTCACCTAATTTTAGCCCGAGGCGCGCTGCTAGCATACTGTAGAAAGAACAACACATATAAGCCATTTGACGACTTTGCCGACGTTGTTAAAGTATTGAAACTTTTGTAGCTGGGCTATTATTGGTAAGCGTTACGAGATTCTTCGCGGAGCTTGCACTGAGGAACGAAGTGCTCAGAATGATAACCCTTTCTTCCGCCATTGTGAGGCACGTTAGTACCGAAGCAATCTCCAAGGAATCAGAATGAGATTGCCACGCGGAGCCTGTCCTGAGCGAGATTCTTCGGTCGCTTCTCTCCCTCAGACGCCGTCCTGAACGAAGTGAAGGAATGACAGCAAGTAAAGGGCTCGCAATGACAGAAAAGCAAAGAGTTCAGAATGACAACCTTCCTTTATCACCCTGAACCGAAGCCTTGAGCGTAGCGAAGGGGCTAGTGAAGGGTCTCAGAGACACTTTCAAAGTTGTCTGCTCACCTCGCCCCCAACCTCGAATTCCCCATTTTCAATTATCTCTAACATTACATCTACCACATTGGCATCATATTTTGTTCCCCTGCCGCTCCTGAGCTCTTTCAGAATCTCCGCCATACTCCTTGCTGGACGATAGGGGCGGTGGGAACTCATCGCCTCCACCACATCGCAGACTCCTAGAATACGAACTTCCAGGCTCAACTTATCACCGCTGATGCCGTGGGGATAGCCCGAGCCATCCAGCCGCTCATGATGATGCAACGCCATATCAGCCACCGGCCAGGGGAGGTTTGTGCCTTTCAATATTAGGTAACCTTGTTTCGTATGAGCATAGATAAGACTCCATTCCTCATCAGCTAGTTCACCTGGCTTACTGAGAATAGACTCTGGAGTAGAAATTTTACCAATGTCGTGGAGCAGTCCACCAATGTGTAGCCCCTGGAGTCTGTTCTTATCCAATCCCATCTTTTTACCCACAAGGCAAGCTAGCTCGGCTACTCTCCGCTGGTGACCTGAGGTATAGGGGTCTCGGGACTCCATGGCCCGCGAAACAGTCTCCGCCAGGTCAACAAAGGAATTCTCAAGCTGCTCTTGTGCTTGCTTGCGCTCAGTGATGTCCCTGTAGATGGCAAACATACCTACTCGTTTGTCACCAATCATGATGGGTGCTCCAAGGATGGAAACGGGAATTTCTCCTCCATCTGCTTTTTTTCTAACAGACTCTGCCACGACAACCTCTCCCACCCAAGTCCTCCTGCTGAGACTCCTCCCTTCCTTCTTTCTGCTTCTTGGAATGATACAATCATCAATGTCTTTCCCCTTTATATCCTCCAAGGTATA
>JAGMBH010000002.1 GCA_023129815.1 Dehalococcoidia bacterium | reverse complement strand
TTCTTAAAGCTAAAGTTATCGTCTTTCAATGTCCAGCGAAATTCACTTCGAGTGCTGAAAACATGGGAAATATGAGATATTTCTTTACTAATGTAAATAGGGATGATTTTATCTTTGTCTGGGAGCCCCGAGGTGAGTGGGGCGATAACGTTATTACAGCATTATGCCAAGAATTGGGTCTTATTCATTGCGTCAACCCTTTGGAAAGAAGAGCTCTATCTGGGGAAACAAGATACTTTCGCTTACATGGGGGACGCAACTATCGGCACCAATATACTGATGATGAATTGGCAAGGCTTTGGGAATTGAATGGTAGCGATACTTATGTTCTATTCAACAATATAACTATGTATGAAGATGCCTTAAAGTTTATCGAATTGATAAAGGGCAAGTAGGAGTTAAATTTTTTTGCCATGCTTACACGTAAGCGGATAAAAATTTCTGAAAAGTTAATAGCCTTGAAGTGGCCACAACTGCTAGGAAGGGAGTTGATCACTGAAGGGGGTGAGCAAATCAGGCTAATCTATCCTGGCAGAGTTAATGGTGATAGTGGTCCCGATTTTCGGGATGCGATCATCGCTATTGATGAGTCTAATTTAGTGAAGGGGGATATAGAAGTGCATGTTGAGTCCAGCGATTGGTATAACCATGGTCATCATTTTGATTCTAAATATAATGATGTAATTCTTCATGTAGTAACGAAGCATGATGGTAACTCAATTACCGTGGCGCAAAATGGCAAACCGGTCCCAGTACTATGTTTACCATATGAATTATGGTATCAAGCTTATTTGATACCTTATCACCGGCTTCCTTGTTTTCAGCTCACGAAGCGTAGAGATAGACAAGCACTGATGGAACTATTGGGTATTGCTGGAGAAGAAAGGTTTAGGCAAAAGGCATCTCTTTTTCAAGCAGTCTGCCAACAGGAAGAGGCAGGGCAGGTGCTTTTCCAAGGCATGATGAGAGCTTTAGGTTATTCTAAAAACATGAAGCCCTTCGAGGAGCTTGCTCATAGAGTACCCCGCGGTTTTATAGAGGGGATGGAGCTAAGAGAAAGTTTAGTTCTGAAGCAGGCTTGGTTATTAGGCACAGCTGGGCTATTGCCTTCTCAGCGGCTGCACGGTGGGTTTCTAAAGGAAAGAGAAGTCCAGGAATTGGAGCAAATATGGCGATTAATTGCCAAGAAAGCTAAAACCATGAGTGAAAATGATTGGAACTTCTCACATATATATCCTAATAATTCTCCTGTGCGACGCATTGTAGCTCAAAGCTATCTCCTTCAGCGCTATCGTGAAACAGGGTTGCTGAGGGGAATATTGCAGCTAGTGGAGGAAGCGCCTCTGATAGCGGGGTATCGCTGGCTTGAGGATAGCTTGATTGTGTTTGGAAGTGGCTACTGGCAAGACCACTTTGATTTTGATGTTGGAGCGAAAACAAGGAAATCAGCTCTTTTGGGACATGGCAAGGCAGCCGAAATTATCATTAAGGTTATCATTACAAAATAGGCACTTTTGTCTCGACTATGCCCTGGAACTAAAGTAAAGGGACGGTGCCGGGGGAGATGTGGCTAAGATATCTAAGATTTCTCAGCAGCTTCAAAATAGTTTCTGCCACGGATATCTGCCCGTGCAGGATGTGGATACAACATTAGAGGAAGAGGTAGTACCCGTAAACACCTAAGGCTTGATATGCAGAGCAGGCTGTCCAAATCAAACAAAGAAAGCCGAAGCGTCTTGTCTAAGTTGAAGTATATGTCGTTTGAAAACATAGCTCATCGGATACTTACTCTTGCTTCTTCTTTTTACTCTCCTTCGCTAACTCTCCGGCCTCCTTTAGTGTTTGCATCTGTCCCAATGTTCGAACAGCAAGCCAGACAATGAATACCAGCAAGTATATTAAGGCCACAGCCGAACAAACTGAGGAAATTCTGATCAGCCAGTTAGCTGTACCCAGAAAGATAGTATATGCATCTGCAGCTACTGAAATCACCAGTAAGACAACAGCCCCAAATAGAAAACAGAGTGTGCCTGCAAAGTGCCCCACTACTAAATGGTATTCCGAAGGCTTGACCCTTTCGATATCGTCCCAAACGAACCGATGGTAGAAAATTACGCTGGCCATCAAGATAGACATTAAGGCCGCCTTTGGTCCTATAAACGTTTTGACAATACCTAAGGCCACTGTGAAGTTGTTAAGATGAGCGACCCAATATAGACCGCCCCCTACGATGACGGTTAGAATCAGATACTTCCATGATAGCGCTAACGCCCCCAAAAGGGGCCCCTTCCTCTTCCCTTTTCTCATCTTATGGGTCTCCTATGGGTCGATTTTACCTTCCACGCAGTCCTTGAATTTCTCTGCGTCATGGTCCCATTTATAGAGACATCTGCGCGGGTTTTCCAGGGAGATCACTACTTCCAGGGGCATCTTTGTCAATTCGGCTATCTCGCCAAAGCTGGTGTCTTTATCTCTGAGCTGGTTAAACCTTTGCCAATTGCCAGAGGTCACTACCTTCCCAAAATCAGGGAATATTCTCAACAGGAAATTGTAATCCTCTTCGGGCTCCTTTTGGGGCCCACGCATTACCTGAGCCATTTTGAGTCTGCCTCCTTTCTTGCTAAACTCATCGAGCCGCTGAGCGAGAACGAACCAACCTTTCCACCACCCGGAGCGGGGAAGCCAGCTTTAGGTTAGCATAGGTGCCATCTCTTACCGACTGCTTCAGCGAACTAAGCTAAAAAGGGCATCCAGAACCGCCACTTAATGCCAGTTCCCGTTGCCCTTCCTGCATCTTCCCTCTCCTTCAACGCGCCTGAGCTTGTTTCTAAACCTATCTCATACGCCTATATTAAAGCATAGTCCCTGTTTACATGGCTGTCAACACCTAGAATATAGAGAAGACTTAGTGCCCGTGAAAAATCTAATTACAGTATTGGGAACAGAAGCAATGCTGACTAATACATAACATCCCCCACTCACCACCCTCCGATAAAATCTCATTGACCTTCCACTATCCTCAATGGTTATAATTAGCACAGATGTCTTATAGACTAAGCGTTACCGTGGTGCTGGATAGTGATGAGGTGGAATAGCTCAAAGAGCAAGCCAAGGAGTTTGCCATGAATGTATCATTACAAAGCAGGCACTTCTATCTCGACTATGCACTGGAGCTAAACTAACCGAACTGGGAAGCTGTAGCTAAGATGCCTAAAATCTCCTACTAAAAGAAAAAGCTTCACCTTTCAAATTCTGCGTATATTTGTCCTAAATTTATACCTGCTATATCTTTCGCTTTATACTTCTTTCTAAAATAAGATGTCGCATCATCGAATTCTGGGTTATTTATGCCGTTTGCCTTTGCAAGGTAGGCCTCAACGAAAGCAGCAAGATCATCAGATGCTTTGACAAACACTCCGTCCCTAGGATTATATTGGTTCTGGTTAAAATTCTTGCTAATATCACCAGAGCTCCTTTGCGCGACTCGCCCCTTTAAGGTTATAACACTTTCAAATTCACGTTCGGTAAACATTTTCATTTCTGGATGCCATGCCTTTGGAATTAGCTTATATACTTCTCTATCCATTTCCTCTTTCTCATATTCCTTTATTATGTCATCCAATCCCTCAATAGCATTCTTCACTGGCGAACTTATGTCTCGTGTAAGAACCTCCGGAAAATCGTGGAATAGGCCTGTGAAGTAGTTATTCACACATCTTTTTTCACATGCCTTTGCCTCGAGTGAAAACAGATAAGACAAGATTGCCACGATCAACATATGTCCCAGAACAGAAGTCCTAGGTACCCTATACAGGTGCCCCCACCTTATCTGAAATCTGAGTAGTCCACATAAATCGATAAACTTATTAAATTTTGGGTACGAAATTAAATCTTTCATTCCACTTAGCTTGCAGTACTTTTCTAAGTCATTGTTTAGCTCCTTTCTAATACGCTCTACTTCGTAATCAGTGGGATTTGCACGTTCGATAATGTTAAACTCCCACTTAGTGGCATAAAAGTGAGCGGCATTCAAAACCCTTCGGTTTATGTCGTTACCCTTAGAAGCGAAGTGATTCTTGAACCTTTCGCAAAAATCGTTACCGAGAGGAGATATTTCAGCGACCAGTTTCTTGTAAGCCCATTCACTTAGTTGTTGATACTTAGCCCTGTCTTTCTTAATTTTGGCAAACACTTGCGGCTTCAAATCCGTAACAATTAGGCGTTGCAAAAGCTCAAATAGTCCCCCCTCGATAATAGCTATCCAGTTCAAATTCCTATTTCTTCGCTCCTCTAGTTTACCCAACAAATATGCGATTACCATCTTATGCGCTTGCTTGTCCAATTCTGTCAATTCTACGGGACGTAGCTTGTCGTTCCATCTCTGCATACTGGCAGCGTCAAAAAGCCTTAGTATTAATGCTTTTGTTATCATAACTCTCGTCCCACAGTAACTCGCTAATGACAAGTAACTTGCAAGGTTCTGCTCAAGTCAATTGCCATATTGTGATATAACTTTAGTGCTTGTCCATGCACCTGTCAACATCCACGGAATAGACATGAACCATTCCCCGTGCGCAATGTAATTGCCCAGTGGAAACAAAAGCAATCCTACCTTTACCTACTCCCATTCACCCATCCCCCTCGACAAAACCTCATTGACCCTCCACCATCCTCAATGGTTATAATTAGAGCCAATGTCCTATAAAGTAACCGTTACCGTAGTGCTGGATAGTGATGAGGTAGAATAGCTCAAAGAGCAAGCCAAGGAGTTAGCCATGAATGTATCATTACAAAACAGGCATTTCTATCTGGAGTATGCACTGAAACTAAAATAAAGATATAATGCTGGGGGGCGATGTAGGCAGATGTCTAAGATTTCCCACGCTGTTACGCGAAGCACTCCTTCTGCTTGATCTGGAGAACTGAAAGTGGTCTGCCGTCAATGCATAAAGTGTAGAGCTTGTAGCTCTGTGACGCTCTTGCGGTTGCAGGTTGGTTGGTTAGATGCAACGCCGTTTGCTATAGGATGCAAGGGGTGTGGTGCTATCCTGAGAGGTAAACTTATCCAGGATCAGAAAAACGTTAGCTTGGATCTGCAGCTTGAGAACTCAGATAGAGTGGATGAACTTTCAGATGGGAATATTGTCCAAGAAGTGGAATGCTCAGGGGAGTTCCCCGTCAAGCGCTACTTTGGAACGAGAGCCGGAGAACTCAAGCTAAGTCCTTTCATAGTAGCTTCGGGCTTTATGGGTGAGGCTTACATTGTTTTCAAGGCCAACATATATAAGTATTTGGCTGTTAGACGGACCAAATGGTCAGAGCTTAGCACGGTAATTGACCTCTATGCAGCTAAAAACTATGGAGCAGCTAGCAATCTGCTTAAGCAACACTTTCCGGCAAAAGATGAAACGCCTGATCTCCGTACGCTTGTTTCGCATTTCTACGATGTAATAGACTCCATAATACAATGCTTACTTCCTCCAAATCACTTCAACAAGCGCACATTGTACCTACTTCGATTCTTCGGTGATGCAAAGCGGACTAACGAAAAGGAATTAGGCCGCCTCGTTGAATACCTATACAATGAATTAGACGTCCTAGGACTAGAATCTGAAGGTATAAACATATTAACTAGATTCCTAAACCACTTTGATTACTTTTTGCCAACAATCTGCCTTTCATACTATTCCAAAGGAAGTGTCCCGCAGCCTCTAGGTGCTGAATATCTTATTACAACGACCGACTTCGATATTGTGAAGCAGTTCTATGCTGATAGCTACGAGTGGATTTGTAGAGCACTACCCCTGCTTATGGGAGCAGAGAACATTCGCACCCGGGCAGAGTACAATAGTATGCCAACTATTCAACGTCATAGGACGATAAAGAGGATCCATTCTCTCTCAGATTTTCAGCATGCCCCTAATGCAATCAAAAAAGAGTTCATTGGAACGTCACCGGGACTCAAACAATACTTCTCCTCGATTCTTGATAACCAAATTAGAAATGCAGTGAGTCACTATAAGACAAGGTTAGACCCTGTGGAGCAACTCATAGAATATTTTCCATTCAATGACCCAGCACGTGCTCAAAAGTCGAAGCATATCTACCTAATCGACTTCGTTAACAACACATATGCGCAGTTGGCTTCTGTCTGGGATGTTTTGTATCTAATCGGAGGAGTGCGCGTGTCGGCGAATCAGTAGTCATGTAATAGGTTGCATCATATGAGATGCGTAAGTTTCCTCCTCACCACCCTCCGACAAAATCTCATTGACCCTCCACTATTCTCAATTGTTATAATTAGCACAGATGTCCTATAAAGTAAGAGTTACTCTAGTGTTGGATAGGGATGAAGTGGAGTATGTCAAAGAGCAGGTCAAGGAACTTACTGTCAACGTTATATTGCCGTTTGCTTTTTCCTGGGGAGAAATAGCTGGTGAAGCGGGGCTAAAGGAAAAGGCTATCGAGCTTTACCTTCATTATCCTAAACTAGCGGAAAATGAGCTAACATCTCACATGGCAAGGCAACTTTGCCTTGAGGACACGGCTGATTTTACTGCTTGCCAGCAACAAGGCTTGATTCATATCTTTAGAAACTATTGTCGAGAGGGGAGGTGCGCCCAATGCCCCTTGGTGTAACTACTCAATATTCGGTAAGGGAGTGGGGAAATCCTAAATTCTAAATGCGAAACTCTAAACAAATTCAAATGACCGAAACGATAAAAGAGCAAAAGTAAAAATGCAAAATGACAAGGCAAAATTTAAAAATGAATTTCTTGCATTTTGAATTGTAATTTTGATATTGTGCTTGGGATTTGGAATTTTCCACATTTTATTAAGCAAGTGCTTTTGCTTAGTTAACCAAGGCTGAGACTGGGCACTACATCCAGGTCGTAGTCGCTTATTTTGCCAGCCTGGAAATGATAATAGCCACAAGCAGCTACCATGGCGGCGTTATCAGTACATAGATGAGGAGGAGGAACGAGGACAGGGATTGGCGAGGAGCTGAGGAAACGCTCGGTTAACAGCTTATTGGCTGCCACACCGCCGCTAAGCAAAATTTGCTTCACTCCTAATCC
>JAGMBH010000019.1 GCA_023129815.1 Dehalococcoidia bacterium | reverse complement strand
TCACCGCCTCAGGAGAGCTTTCAAACAAAGATTGGAAATACCTCTTTTGATATTTGATTTCTTCCTCCGCCCGCTTCCGCTCGGTGATTTCAATCCACAATTCCTCGTTGGCCTTTGCAAGCTCTGCAGTTCGTTCCTCAACCCGCATTTCTAACTCGTCGTAAGCCTTTCGCAGCGCCTCCTCCGCTCGCTTACGCGCGGTGATATCTTCATGTATTACGACAACATTTGTTAGCTTGTTGGTTGCATCAAATATCGGAAATAACTTACTTTTTGTAACCGTCCTTTTCTTTTCATAAGGTGAAATGAACTCTATTTCAGGTGTTTCAACTATTTTCCCGCTCAAAGCTTCTTTAATGTACTTGACCACGCCCTGCCGCACATTCGCGGGTTCTGTTAGGGCATTCCTCCCCAGCACCATCTCTTTTTTGGGAACATTGTAGGCCTTCAGAAATGCTTTGTTGAGCATCACGCAAATCCCCCCTGAATCTATCACGAAAGTTGGAACTGGTGATTGCTCGATGAGACTCTCCAAAAAATGGCTTTTAGCTTTGATCCCTTCCTCCGCCCACTTGCGCTCGGCTTTTTCCTGTTCTAACTCGGCCACCTCCTTGCGCAGTAATTCTATTTCTGCAATAAGTTGCTCTTTCGTTTTATCTTTCATATCTACACCCTACTTTTGAAGCAGTCTTACCCGCCATTCTGAGACCCTTCACTCCGTTCAGGGTGACAGAACGAAAGCTGTTATTCTGAGCCGTCCCTGTCATTCTGAGCGAAGCGAAGAATCTCAGATTGCTAAGAACAGCGTCTAAGAGATTCTTCATTTCGCTTTGCTCCATTCAGAATGACAAGGGCTTAGGGTGGCATCTAAACACTCTCAAACTCTCCTTATTTCAGCCACTCACTTTATGCGCTTCACTTTTGGATTTATCCAAGAAATCAATCATGTCCTCCCGCTTGAACCTCAGGCTACGGCGAGGCCCGATTCCATATGATTCCAGCAGTCCTTTTTTCTCCCACCTCCTGACCGTATTGGGATGAATATTGAGAATAGAGGCAATTTCCTTCACCGTGAGCATCTTTTGAGGTAATTTTTTCTCCTGACCTTCTATCTCCGCCATTGTCTTTTTCATACTATCAAGCACTACCAATCACCATCTATATATAAAACATAATATACTATACATAATGTACAATCACTTTTCTTTAAACACACATGAGAATTTAGTCCTAGGTTGGGTAGGAATTTAGTCCTAGATGTGATGCTTGATTGAAGATAAGGCTGAAGAAGTGAGATTGCTTCGCTGGCAATGACAATATTTACAACTCCAACTCTGAAGCGATGCCCTTCATTGCCTCGATGCCCGAGGAAACGAACTCCTCCAGCTCGAGTCCAATTTCCTGGCAGCCAAGCAATTGTTCTCGGTTAACTCCGGCAGCAAATCTCTTCTCACGGAAGCGTTTCATCACCGATTTGGCGGTCAATCCATTTAGTTTATCGGGGCGAACCAAGGCAGCGGCAGTAATAAGCCCACTTAAAGGGTCAACACAAAAAAGCGCCTTATCTAATTTCGTTTCCCGGGGGATGCCATGGGCTTCATTGTGGCATAAGATAGCATGAGCCATTTTTTCACTAGCCCCAAGCTCTTGCGCTATATCAGCCCCCAGTTTACTGTGGCTACCGGGATCACGTTCGACCAACTCTGCATCTATGTCATGCAGGAGCCCGGTAAGTCCCCATTCCTCTTCATCCTCCCCGAGCTTTTTAGCCAGAGAGCACATAATTGCCTCGGTAGCTAACATGTGCTTTACCATGTTCTTATCCTGAACATTGGCATGAATAGAATCTAGAATCTCGTCTCTATTCACCTTTGCGCCTATGATAAAACCTCATCTACTTTTACCACCATCACTTTATTCCTCTTTTGTAAGGAAAAGAAACTTCATTATATGAGAGGCTAGGTGAGAGTTCCATCTTTGATAATATATCACGTAAGTATTGCCCAGTGGAAGAACTTTCTCTTTGCGCTATTTCCTCAGGTGTGCCAGTAGTGATGATATAGCCGCCTTCGTCTCCAGCTCCGGGACCAAGGTCAATGACCCAATCAGCATTTTTGATTACATCGAGGTGATGCTCAATGATAATCACTGTGTTTCCATAGTCCACCAAGCGCTGCAGCACCTGCAAGAGGCAAGCAACGTCGGGAAAGGAAAGGCCTGTGGTGGGCTCATCAAGGATATAGAGCGTTTTGCCTGTAGAGCGACGTGATAGCTCGGTAGACAGTTTTACTCGTTGTGCCTCACCCCCAGAAAGGGTAGGTGCTGGCTGACCTAGACAGATATATCCCAAGCCAACATCCCTGAGCGTTTCCAATTTGCTTTTCACCCGGGGGAAATGGTCAAATAAAACCAAAGCTTCATCCACAGTCATACCCAAGATTTCAGCAATATTTTCCCCTTTAAAGCGAATCTCCAATGCTTCACGATTATAGCGTTTTCCCTTGCATACCTCGCAGGGGACGGTGACATCGGGCAAAAATTGCATCTCAATTTGAACATAGCCGGCTCCCTGACAGGCTTCACATCTGCCTCCCTTTACATTGAAGGAGAAACGCCCTGGGGGATAGCCACGCATTCTGGCTTCAGGAACGGCAGCGAAGAGCTCCCGAATAGGGGTAAATGTTCCCGTATAAGTAGCTGCATTGCTTCGCGGGGTGCGGCCGATGGGCGACTGGTCAATGTTAACCACCTTGTCAATATACTCAGTGCCAATAATGCCATCGCATTTGCCGGGTCTCTCCCTGGCTCGGTAGAAAAGTCTGGCCAGGTTTTTGTATAGGACTTCGTTAATAAGAGAGCTTTTGCCACTGCCAGAAACGCCAGTAATGCAAACAAATTTGCCTAAAGGGATATGGACATCAACGTTCTTCAAGTTGTTTTCCCTGGCACCTTTAATCACCAGCTCTTTTCCTGAGCCAAGGCGACGCTTAGGTGGCATGGGGACTTCTTTCACCCGGCTAAGATATTGTCCTGTTATTGACCGGGGACAATTCATAATATCCTGCAGCCTTCCCGTGACAACAATTTCCCCTCCCTGCTTACCAGCCCCTGGGCCCATATCAATAATGTAATCAGCCGCTCTCATCATAGCCTCATCATGCTCTACAATGATTATGGTGTTATCCAAATCCCTGAGGCGTTTCAGCGTGGTTATCAAGCGGGAGCCATCAGCAGGATGCAAACCCACCGTGGGCTCATCGCAAATATAAAGCACACCAGTAAGCCCGCTGCCAATTTGGGTGGCTAAATGGATTCTCTGTGCCTCGCCACTACTCAAGGTTGCTGAACCACGGTCTATAGTTAAGTAGCTCAGACCTATGCCCCTGAGAAAACCCAAGCGGGCGTGAATCTCTTTGATAATTTGATTAGCGATAGTAAGTTCACGCGGGCTAATCTGGCTGCTCAGCCCTTCCGCCCAATCCAGGGCCTCCGTAACAGATAGGGCAGTAACATCCATAATGTCTTTGCCGACAAGAGTGACAGCCAAAGATTCTGGTTTGAGCCTCTTCCCCTGACATACCGGGCAAGGATGGGATGACACATACCTTTCGATATCAGCCCTAACACTATCGGAATCTGTTTCTCGATAGCGACGCTCCAGATGCGGTATGACACCCTCAAAGTTTGTGTAATACTGGCGCATTCTGCCATAGCGGTCTTCATATGTAGCTAGAACCATCTCGCCACCATTGCCATAGAGGATTAAGTGGAGCTGGCTCTCAGTCAAATTCCTGACTGGCGTGGTGAGGGAAAAGCCATAGCGGCGAGCCAGGGATTGAAGTATGCTACTATACCAGGTGCTGAGCTGCCCATTTCGTGCCCAGGGTTGAATAGCCCCTTCGACCAAGCTGAGTCCTTTGTCAGTGATAACCAGATTGGGGTCGATCTCTAATTTGACGCCCAGTCC
>JAGMBH010000018.1 GCA_023129815.1 Dehalococcoidia bacterium | reverse complement strand
GTTCGAGTCGCCCCAGGGGTATTTGATATAATTTAGTAGTTATAGGGGTGTAGCTCAGTTGGTCAGAGCAGCGGTCTCCAAAACCGCAGGTCGCGGGTTCGAATCCTGCCGCCCCTGCCATGCCGGGGTGGTGGAACAGGTAGACACGCCATCTTGAGGGGGTGGTGGGCGTAAGCCCGTGGGAGTTCAAGTCTCCCCCTCGGCACCAATTTGGTTTGCTTGGATTGAGAGAAGGCGGTAAAATTTAGTTAGGCGGAAGTAGTTCAGCGGTAGAATGCTTCCTTGCCAAGGAAGAGGTCGCGAGTTCGAATCTCGTCTTCCGCTCCAGTAGAATTAGCAATTATGGCGGTGTAGCCAAGAGGTTAAGGCAGGGGTCTGCAAAACCCCGATACAGCGGTTCGAATCCGCTCGCCGCCTTTTTGCAATTTAAGGAGAACTAGTTTAAACGGAGGGTATATGAGTGCAAATAAGGTAAATGCCCGGCAGATGACACTTAATTACTTTAAGGCATATTGCGAGAAATATTGTAAAAACCCGCCTTATAAACCAAGACCCAAAGCTGTGGAGGCTGCATGGAATTACTTTGTTGCGTTTAATAGCGATCCATCAGGCATCTCCCTAGCAGCTAAACGTTGGTTTCAAGAGAATATTGGAAGATTACCTCAAGGTATATCTTGATGATGTTTTGAGCCGAGGTGGCGGAATGGCAGACGCGGCGGACTTAAAATCCGTTTCCCGAAGGGGAGTGTGGGTTCGAGTCCCTCCCTCGGCACCACCCTGCGTCGAGACCTCTGGCATAGCAGTACTACTTTCATTTGTAGGCTTTCCGTCTAGTGCAAGCGCCGGACAACTGATAGGTTACTCACTTTGTTCGCCTAGATATTTTGCCTGTGCAAGAATCAAAAACAAAAAACTGAACAATATGGCGTATTGTGCAATTTACGCCCACTGCAGAGGATGGATTACAAGCTCTAACTGCAGAAAACGGCTAAGGTTGCAAGCAAGAGTCCGCAAGTTGATAATAGTGCTGATATGGCTGAGGTTTATTTCTTTACCGAGGCTGAGAAGCTACTAAGTGCTCTCGACTTCCTTGGTATTGAGGACTTTGGAGAAGCCAGGGTTCCAATCAAGCTTCATATGGGGGAGCCAGGTAATAGGTACTACATTTCCCTCTCCCTTGTAAAGTTGACAATAGGAAAGCTGAAGGACATAGGTGCGGAACCGTTTCTATTTGACACCACTGTGGCTTACCCCGGACCAAGGTCTACGAGGGATGGATATAAGAGGGTGGCTTACAAGCATGGCTTTGGAGAGGACAAAATGGGCTGCGAAGTGGTTATCGGGGAGGAAGGAGTGAAGGTAGTCGAATGTGGCCATAGCTTTGAGGTGGCGAAGGAGATATATGAAAGCACCCACCTGCTCGTCATGTCTCATGTCAAAGGACACATCCAGGCTGGATTCGGAGGGGCTATAAAGAATTTGGGCATGGGTGGGGTGACCAAAGGCACGAAGCGAATAATCCACCGCATGAGCATCCCTAGGTTTTTGGCGGAAAAGTGCGACCTCTGCGGTTCCTGCGCTGAAGTCTGCCCATGCCACGCTATAACTGTGGATTTGGACTGGAGATACGATAGCCTCGCCTGCGAAGGTTGCGGCAAGTGCGTATCGGTTTGCCCTAGAGGGGCTTTGAGCTACGACGTCATGGATTTCCAACAAGGGTTGGCACTGGCAGCCAAGGCGTGCATCCGGGGGAAGAAGGCACTCTACATAAATGCTCTGGTGAATATAACTCGTAGCTGTGATTGTGACCCCCACCCCGATCCTATAATCTGTCCCGACATAGGCTATCTGGCATCCAATGATCTGGCAGCTATAGATAGAGCGTCGCTGCAACTCATACATGAGGTGAAGCCGGGAGTCTTTCAGGAAGTGAACCAAATTGACCCTCTAAAGCAAGTTCGATATGCACAGGAGATTGGCCTTATTGGCTCCTATAAGCTGCGGAGACTTTGAGCCCCATAATGCCGGTGCATTGAGGCCGTTTAAAAACGTAGTTGCCCAATTTATTGGGCGACTGGGCCTGATTACCCAAGGCAACTACAAAAATTTGGGGGTGAAACACCTCTGAGATGGCTGAAATTGAACAGCCTGGCATTCAATAGGAGGTGATGAATATGGCATTTAAAGCAGCTTTCCTTGCCCATGCTCCTGACGCCGAGCCAGAAAGGCACAGGTGCGTGATTGAAACGTCCAAGTACAAACTTTTTGTCGTGCTGGTGAGGAATCAAGAGCAAGCAATTGAAGTATGCCAAAAGCTTGTCAAAGAAGAGGGCATTCACTCAATCATCCTCTGTCCAGGATTTACACATCGGGATGTTGCGGGGATAGCAGAAGCGGTTGGAGAGAACGTTGGTGTTGCCGTAGCCAGAGGAGACGGTCCAAGCAGCAGAGTTTCAATGGAAGTGATGAAAAGGGAAGGATGGTTCTCAAAAAAAGGAAAAGGGTAGCCCCTTTTTTCTCGTGGCTCCTCCCAAGAAGCAAAGAACAGAAGAGATTTGAAAATCTTAAAAAGTTGGGCTTGGGCATTCTGCGGTGTTTCGCACCTTGCCCCTATCAGAATGACTCAAAATCCGTTTCCCGAAAGAGAGGTGGGTTCGCGTCCCTCCCTCGGCACTTCCTACTTAAATCAGTCAATTTGCCGCCTAAATGCTTCGCTTTTAAAAGAATCAAATACATCATACAAAAACCTGAACAAAATAGCGTTTCGTTTAACTATAACGATTTCGTGAATCTTTAAATTTGTTAAGAATTGTTGTGATGCTATAATAACTTCAGGTACCAACTGGCGGACATATATATGGTCTACATACTGGAAATCGCAGCAGCTATAGCAAACGGGCAAAATATCACAAAAACGTGGGGAGAAACCGCGATTAGTCAAGAGATTGCCGGTCTCTCAGATGAAGATATCCGACAGATTATTAACACTCTTTTCCCGTCTGGTGTCCCCGTGAGTGTTACCTTTTATGAATCGCTGGCTTCCCTGCAACACTATATTGGGTTTGGTGCACATTCACAGAGCCTACTTGCACGTGCTTGGCGCGTGGCCTATAACCAGCTATCAAGAGACGACCGGATTCAACTCCTACAGTTGTTGCCGGGGGGAGACAATAGAGTCTTCTGGACGAGCATTCGTTGCTTGCCAGAATTTCTTCCTGAAGTGAAGGTTGAACCTGAATTTCTATCGAGTTGGCTTGTCGCAATGGCTGACCGAGTGGGGCAGGACCTAGCTGGGGGCCCGTTTTACCTCGCTGTTCAGAAACATGCCTGCCAATTTTCGCGGACTGCCTTCGCTGTATTCGAAAAGTATGTAGCAGATGGTCTGACGGAACCTAGACTCACTCTAGGCGCGATAATTTTAGGATCAGTGCGGTCGGTATTAGGGACCGGCAAGATATCATCGCGGAGAGTGAGGAAATGGGAGCGAACCTTAATGAACAGTCCACATATCAAATTACGCGTATGTCAGCATAGATCTTGGGCTGTTTCTTACAATTTGGGGGCGGTATCAACTGAAAACCTGCAACTTAAGCTAAACGATATGTTGCATGGATTGCATGAGGAAGTGGATGAGGCTTTTAGCACGGTATACCGCTGTCTATTGGGTAATTCTGAAAACTCGAGTTTTGTTCAATTCGCTACAAATTGGCTTGTGAAAAACGCATCGGCAACAATACCCGGCTTCGCAAAATACTACGTAGTAGATGCTGTGTGTCATCTGTCACATAGAGCAAAGGAGTCACCAGGCGACTTTAATGTTTCTATAATGAATAACCTGATTGCTGTAATACAGCCTATACCAGAAGAAAATCAGGGAACATGGTCCGAACTTGAATACTATTTAGTTGACCGGCTTCATGAAGGACAAGAGTCCTTCGGGGCGATAATGGAGAAATTGGCTGATGTCAATGCAGAAGGATTATCGGCACAGTTCTCCGACGGTAAGTTCAGATACTTGGTTTCCGAAATGTCCAAGTCCAATGTCGAAGATGCTTTGACTAAACTACTTATATCTAGGGACAGACGAAAAAGAAGATTGGCAATGGATATCCTTCGGAAAATAGACAAGGTACAATTATCACAACAAATCTTAGATTCAGCAAATGAAGCCCAACTAAAGACTATTTTACTAGAGTTTACCGCGACATTTTTAGTTGAAAAAGGCATTGCAGAATTTCTGCTTGCCCTTGAACCCTCCTTTAGCCGGGTAAGTCAACATCTGCGAGATCGGTTCATTAGAGAAGTGACCTTCCAAGCCATTAACCATCCTTACTCGTGCCTGAAGACTCTAAAAGACATTCAGAATCCATCGAGGCTCATCCAGGACGCCATTTCTGCAGCGGGGAGATATTTCGATAGGTTGAGCAAAATTGCCAATTCCCCAGCTGTGAGTTTCTATTTCCCCAGATTTAAGGAAATGGATGAAATGGCAAAGAGGACATTAGCAGAGCAGGTATCCAAGAGCATGCGCGAGCAATCTGTCTTGATTTCATTGATACATCATGTACAAATAGTCTACGGCTCAACTTGGAGCAATCTGATAGGTGGCAAGCTTTCGGATGATAGCAGATTCGCAGAATTCCATGAAGACATGGAGTTTCCAAGGCTTGAATCTATTGACCCTGAGGGGATGAAAATAAGACGTATGCAGGCAGCTTTAGAGCTCCAGCAATTGGAGGCTCAGCATTGAAAACTGAGGATATTTCCACTTTAAATTTCTTTCTTACAGAATACATTCTCAGCCTCTCTGAAAGAACTCGATTTGAGAAAGACGGAGCTAAATGGGGTTTTGACCAGTTAATCTATAGCCTGGCCATTGCGAAGGACTGGCAGCTAATAAGAATACCTTTCTTTCGACAGGGCGCACATGGGACGACCACTACAAAAACAGAGGCAGAATTTGGTGTAGATTTGGCTTTTTTAGATCCTTCGAAAACTGAGCTATACGTTTTTGTTCTTAAAGACGAGACTTTAACTAACCGTAACTGGACTACGAATAACTTTGATACGGATATTCGCATGGCAGCAACTCCCAGCCTAGAAATGGCCGGGCTTGAGTCAGTCAGAGCCGTTAAAGTAATCCTAGCTTACAATAAGGACGAGGACCACAACGGTGTCGAATTGTACGACAGACTTGTCAGTTCTCTTGGGACATTAATTAATAATAAGGTTTCGCTTTCTTTTGAGAGGTGGAACCTCTCAAAAATCGTAGAAGAAGCCAAGCTTAATCTTTTGTCTCCAGAATTGTTGCCATTACATCTATCACGGCAATTTCGTGATATCTGTGTCGAAGTACAAAACTGTGACTATGGATCAAAAGAGTGGGAAGATAGAGTAGTATTCAACTGGTGCAAGTTTCTCAACTCTTTACTCGAGCCCCCAATTGATATCAAAAGACTAAATCTGATCCCGGTGACTCTGCTCATACTTCACAACTATAGAAAAGAAACTCCTAACTCCTCTCCAGGGTGGATTGACCTAACCGAGTGGGCGATACTTGCTGTCTGGCGTTGCTGTCTAAATACCTCTGATAAACCTGACCATGACCGATTGAGACAAATTACACAAAAAATAACGGTCGAACTATATGTTGCAGAACTCGCGCGATACCTAAACGAAGTTTCCCTGGTTTTTACGACTGAACACGGTTTCGGCAACACGGCAAGAGGTCAGCTATCAATCGTGAATGATCCATACCTGACATACTGGCATACCTCCAGACTAGGCATGTTAGCCCTGGGATATCGTGATTTCGCGTTGAGAGACACTGCTGAAATAGTGCGCCATTATAGTGAATTAGTTATGGCATGCCTTTCAGCAAACCCCGCGATATTCCGTCCCCTCATCGACCTGAATCATATAGACCTCTTCTTAATATGGTTCCTGTTATTGCAGTCAGGTCAACCAAAACATATTTCCGAGTGGCTTTCTGAACTCGAATCACGGCTTACAATAAGGCGTGCGCGCAAATTTGGCGGAGTGCCGTTTATAGAGTCTCGAAACCGAATTGAACTAGTTGCAGAATACATAGCTACCTCAAACCGACCGCCAGAGTATACTGACTCTAGCTCTTATCTTGTGTTGATGCTCATGGAGATTTGCTTTTGCCTGGATGAAAAAGATAGGGATGAACTAGTCGAACGCTTCTATCGTAGAGTCGTTTGTGGCATCGGGGATGATGGTAAGAAGATAGCTGACTATCCTCTTGATTTAATGAGTTGGGTACCACCCCAAGATTGGTGTAGTCGGATATTGAAAGAGAGCGTCTACGATGGTATTGCAATTAACACCCATCACTTCAGTAACGTGGGTGACAACCAATCCAACTTGGCTGATAAGATTCAAGATTTCGTTACGCAAGTAAGGACTCGATATCCATGGCAATTACCTGCAAATATTCCCCAATCGATAGTTGTGTTAGCTTGCCTGAAATATGGATCACCATTGCCTCCGGAGTTCTGGCGTAGCATTGTCTTTCCATACGCGACTGAACGCAAGTCATGATAAACTGCTAAGCAGCTAATAGCCTATCGTAACATTAGCCTGTTTTGTTACCTAATTGCACAATCGTCAAGATTGTTCAGATGTATTAATGCAAATCCCTTAGGGGAGGAGTCAACTACTTTGTTCGGGGGTTCCCTCTACTGGAGTTCTTACTTCCTCTTGACCACCGACTTCACCGCCACCTCAATATCTCCAGCAGTCAGGCCATATCGTTGCAGCAGTTCATCGGCTTTGCCTGATAAGGCATAGCTGTCTTTAAGGTTGACAAACTCCATAGGAATTGGTTTTTCCCTAGCTACCACTTGAGCAACACGGCTGCCTAAACCCCCCTGGGCTAGATGTTCTTCAGCAACAACAATAGCCCCTGTCTCTGAGGCTGCTCTGCCTATGACTTCTTCATCTAAGGGCTTAAGGGTGGGCATGTTGATTACACGGCAATCTATCCCTTGCCTTGCCAAGATATCTGATGCCTCCAAAGCCCTGGCTACCATAATGCCCATAGCGATAACGGTGGCATCCTCGCCTTGTCTCATGGTCACTGCCTTGCCCAAGGTAAAGTGATAGCCCTCAGGATAAACAAGAGGCGTTTTAGGACGGCTTAGCCTGATATAGAAAGGCCCATAAGTAGCTGCAGCTACTTTTACTGCTTCGGCGGTCTCTATAGCATCGGCGGGAACAACAACAGTAAAGCCGGGCAGAGAACAATATAAAGCTAAGTCCTCAATGGCATGATGTGATGTGCCATCCTCTCCCACGCTAATGCCACTATGAGTGGCTACGATTTTGACATTTAACCTGGGCTGAGAAAGACATATCCTTAGCTGGTCAAAACAGCGGCAGGAGGCAAAGACAGCAAAAGTGCTGGCAAAGACTGTTTTCCCTGAGGCAGCCAAACCAGCCGCTATGGCAATCATATTTTGCTCTTCTAAGCCACAATCAAAAAAACGGTCTGGGAACTCGCGGGCAAAGAAGTGAGTCATGGTTGAAGGGGATAAATCGGCATCCAGGACAATAATATCCTTGTTTTCTTTGCCTAGCTCTACCAAAGTCTTGCCATAGGTTTCCCGAGTGGAGACTTCTACCATGATTTCACCCTCACCTTAGTTGCTTCGCTGCGCTCAGGACTAGCCTCGTCTCCCATCGAGGGAGAGGAGACTGCTTCGCTGCGCTCGCAATGACAATAAAATACTCTCATTTTTCGTAGTTGCCTTGGGTAATCAGGCAACATCGCCCAATAAATTGGGCAACTACATTTTTTTAAAGCTTCGGCTCACCGCAATGACAGCCACTATTCTAGCTCCTTTAGCGCCCTTTCTGCTTCTTCTGGGGTAGGTGCCTTGCCATGAAATTTTGCGTTGTTTTCCATAAAACTGACACCTCTGCCTTTGATAGTGCGGGCAATGATGACAGGGGGCTTGTTTTTAATCTTTTCAGCTTCCTTGAAAGCAGCTAGAATTTGATTGAAATCGTGACCATCTATATCAATGGTGTGCCAGCCAAAAGCTTGCCATTTCTGGCTCAAAGGCTCAAGGTTCATGATATCTCGAGTCCAGCCAGTGAGCTGAATTCGGTTGCAATCCACGATTGCAGTTAAGTTATCTATTTTGAAGTGGGCCGCTGAGAGAGCCGCTTCCCAAGTTTGCCCTTCATCACATTCCCCATCGCTAAGGAGGACGTAGGTTCTATAGTCACGATGGTCAAGCTTAGCGGCTAAAGCAACACCAATACCAAAGGATAAACCCATACCCAAAGAGCCGGCGGACATCTCCACTCCGGGAGTAAGATTCCTATCGGTATGTCCTTGAAGTCGGCTATCTAGCTTTCTTAGGGTAGCTAATTCCTCCACGGGGAAATAGCCACTTTCAGCTAAGGCAGCATATAAGATTGGGGCAGCGTGTCCTTTGCTCAATATGAATCGGTCGCGGTCTAGCCACTGGGGATTTTGCGGGTCATGGTGCATAGCTTTGAAGTAAAGTGTGGTAATAATATCGGCTGCTGATAGAGAACCGCCTGGATGCCCGCTGCCCGCTGTGGCTGTCATAGTAATTACATGACGACGCAGCTTTTTAGCCATTTCTTTAAGCTCCTCTATAGACAAGTTGAATATGTTAGCTTGCGAGGCAGGCTCAGGAGGTACTTTGATATGATTTGGCATCTGTTGCGTGGGTAAATTGTAAACTAGCACTAGCCTGTATGTCTATGGCTATTTACAAATATTTCTAATTTTTGCAGGCAATCCCACTCCTAGCTAAGAAATACTGGGCAAATTTAGGTATAATGCTGTAAAAATGATTATAGACTTTCACACTCACATATTCCCTCCCTGGATAGAGGAGAGGCGTTATGAATATCTCAAGCGTGATTCCTGCTTTTCATTGCTTTACTCTCAACCAAAAGCTAAACTGGTAACTGCTGAAGAGCTGATTGCCAGCATGGACGAGAACGGGATTGATTTATCCGTTGCTCTTAACATAGGTTGGGTGAGCCACGAACTTTGTGTGGAAACTAACGATTATATCCTGGATTCCATATCACGCTATCCCGACAGGCTTATCGGCTTCTGTAGCATTCAACCTAAGGCTGGAGATGCTGCTATAATTGAGCTAGAGCGCTGTGCCAAAGCCGGAGCTAGAGGGATTGGGGAAATGAGGTCTGATGTGCAGGGCTTTGACTTGGCAGATAAAACGATTATGAAGCCTCTAGTTGATGCCGCGATGAAACACAATTTGATTTTTCTAACCCATTCCTCCGAGCCTGTGGGACATCAATATATCGGCAAAGGCAGCATTACTCCCGACGTCCTCTACTCTTTTATATTAAGCTTCCCTGATTTGAAGCTGGTTTGTGCCCATTGGGGTGGTGGTTTGCCCTTCTACGCCTTAATGCCCGAGGTAGCTAAAGTGTTGACTAACGTTTTCTTTGATACCGCCGCCACCGTTTTCCTTTACCAACCTCAGATTTTCCCACAAGTAAGCGAAATTATTGGCAGTGACAAAATACTCTTTGGCAGTGATTATCCCCTTATTTCCCAAAGTCGAATAATGGCTCAAATCCAGTCTCTTGAACTTGCCAAAAGGGACAAAACTAAAATTTTGGGTGGCAATGCCCAAAAAATCCTGAACATAGTGAAGGATCTATGAATTAATATCAAAGGAGCAAAGTTGGCACACAATTCTGAACAAATCCGTTCTTTTATCGCTATCGAATTGCCCCGGAATGTTAAGGACGGGCTGGCTAGGCTGAGAAGCGAATTGGAAACAGCGGAGCACCCCTTTATCAAATGGGTGAATCCTGAAAGCATCCACTTAACTTTAAAGTTTTTGGGCAATATCCCTTTTAAGCAAGTAGCTGAGATAACCAAAGCTATAGAAGCAGCCAGCAAGGGAATTTCTCCTTTTCATCTGGAGATTTCAAGTTTGGGGGCTTTCCCTAATCTAAAGCAGCCTCGTGTCCTTTGGGTTGGCATTGGAGGAGAGATAGATAAGCTAGTGAGCTTGCAACAAAACATTGATTTGGCACTTAGTCCTTTAGGCTTTGCTAAAGAGGAACGTCCCTTTGTGCCGCATCTAACCTTAGCTCGCATCAGGCAGGGAGCGTCACCTACGGAAAGAAAAAGTTTTGGCGAACTAGTAATGTCTACCAGTTTTGAAATTAGCTATCCTTTTGATGTTGAGGCTGTTAGCCTTATGAGAAGTCAGCTAACACCCGCTGGAGCTATTTATACCCGCCTGTTTATGACAAAGTTAGAGACCTAGAGACTGAGAAAGGCTAATTGAAAAACAAAATTTTTCAGATCAAAGCTAAATTTCGCTTGCCAACAACTTATTTTTAGTATATGCTTATTACTTTTAGTATATGCCATAATAAATATTTATGATGGGAGGTGGAACCTTGGAAAATATTTCGTTCCCCAAATGTCAGGTGTGCGGTAAGGGAGACCTAGTGCCCCTCTCTGATTTCAGTCAGGGTGGAGAAGTTCGTTACAAGGCATGGGTATGCACTAATCCTGATTGCAGCTACAACATCAAGATCAGGAAGGGCGACGTATATCTAAACGAACCTATTCTCAGCGGAGCGCTTCAAACTCGCTCACGCTGAAAACCGGCGTACCAATAGTAGGTTTGTCTCAATTAAGTCGACTGGCTGAGTTAGCGATTGACTCCTTTTTCCCACGTCATTGTGTCGGCTGTGGGAAAGTAGGTAGTTTTCTGTGCCCTAATTGCCGTAGAAAACTACCAAGATTGCTACTCCCACTCTGCCCCAAATGTGGCAGACCTCAAGCTAGTGGCATTCTATGTCCAAGTTGCCGACAATTACAAAGCAAAATTGATGGCATCCGTTCTCCATTTCGTTTTGATGAAGTGATGCGCCAGGCTATCCATCAACTAAAGTACCAGAATTTGAAGGCGCTTTCCCTTTGCTTAGCTGAGTTATTAGCTGATTACCTGCGGTCAACTCCTTTGCCTGGCGCAGCTCTCGTTCCAGTGCCCCTCCACCCACGACGACTGAGGGAGCGAGGTTATAATCAATCAAGCCTTCTGGCTCGGGAATTGGGTAAGCTCACAAACTTGCCTGTGATTAAAGATTGTCTTATTCGAGTTAAAGAGGCAAAACCTCAGGTAAAAGCATCGAATATAGAGGAGCGGCGAAGGAACGTAGCCAATGCCTTCACCTGTCAGAATGGAAAGGCAAGTGGTAAACAGATTATCCTCATTGATGATGTGTGCACTTCTGGAGCTACACTGGAGTCCTGTGCTGCGGCTCTCAAAAGTAGCGGTGCTATTTCAGTATGGGGCTTAACCTTAGCCAGAGAAATCTAAAAGGGGGGAACATGAATCTGCAAATCATTACCAAAAATGTGGAAGCCTCTAAAGCAATACAAGAGCAAGCCAAGAAAAAGATTGGCAAACTAAGCCGTTATTTGCCCGCTATTGGTGAAGGCAAGGTCGAGATTTCCGAGGAAAAGACAAAGCTGCCTGAGCAAAGATTCACCGTTCAGGTTACCCTTGATAGTAAAGGCACCTTAATCAGAGCTCAGGAAAAAGCTGCGAATATCCGCACAGCCATAGATAAGGTAATGGATGCGCTAACCAGTCGAATTGAACGATACAAAGGTAAGCTATATGACAAAGGCAGAGGCATTTCCCTGGCCCGCCAAGGAGCAACAGAAGAGATGGAGGAAGTTGAAGCACCAGAAAGAGTAGTGAAGAGTAAGCATTTCATGATCAAACCCATGCTTCAAGATGAAGCCATAAATCAAATGGAGCTTCTGGGACATGACTTTTTCCTTTTTATCAATGCTGAAACTGGCAATATTAACCTGTTATACCGCCGCAAAGATGGCAACTATGGCTTAATTGAGCCAGAAATCGAGTGATGAAAGAAAAGCAATGATGAAACTATAGTTAATCGTAAAATTCCTTATAATCCTCCCTCGCCTGGCGGGAGGAAGTTAGAGGGAGGGAGCTAGAGGGAGAGGAATCTATGTGGAGATTTTTGCAAGATACTATAATGACTAATTGGAGGGCTAAGATGAAGCGTAATTATCTCAGCCTGCTAGTTGTAGCTCTATTTATTGTCTCTGGTTGTGCCCAACCGCCAATAGAAACACCAACACCCAGTCCTACACCTGCTCCCACTCCCACTCCCACCCCAATATCAATACCAGAGGAAATTCTACCCTCCCACTTTGGCTTTCTTGGAGCTAGTTTCGCTGCTGCAGAGCTCACCGAATTAGGGGTGAAGTGGGATAGACCCCATCCTGGTCCCTTCGTCTGGAATAGAATTGAGAGGGAAAAGGACCGGTATGATTGGCGAGAGGCGGATAGATATGTTCAGGAAGCTCAAAGCCATAATTTGGCTACCTTAGCCACAATTTGGCCATTTGCTGAGTGGGATCAGGCTAATTGGGGAGCGGTTGTTGGCACTACTCAGGTGGTATTTGAGCAGGAATTAGGTAGAGGTCGGCACAGGCCTTATGATATGGATGCTTACAGAAAATTTGTTTCGACTTTGGTGGAGCGATATGACGGCGACGGAATAGATGACATGCCAGGGCTAAAATTTCCCATCAAATACTGGGAAGCTAGTAACGAACCAAGTATGCAAAATGGTTTTAATACCTTCTTCAATGGCTCATCGGAGGATTATCTTCAGGTTTTGGAAACTACCTACAAGACAGTAAAAGAAGTAGATCCAGAAGCAAAGGTTCTACATGCTGGAATGGCAGGGATGGAGCCCTTTATGGTTTCCTTCTGGGAACCAATCTTTGAAAAGGGAAGTCAGTATTTTGATATTGCTAATATCCATTCCATAGGAGCCAGTGATGAGCTGAACGTCCCTGAATTCAGGGAATTGCTGTCAAAATACAGCGTCAACAAGCCAATTTGGGTAACCGAAGCACAACACAGGGTGGGAAGAACTCTCAGTGGTAAAGATGTTTCCCCAGAGGAACACGGTAATATTTTTGCCAAGAGCTATGTAATCTCTTTTGCCTGTGGCGTGGACAAGATTTTTTACACCACTTTTAGAGCACCTCCTTTTGCTGCTCCAGCACAATTCAAGCAGTCGGCCCTGATTGACGAGAATGGTGAGAAAAGGCCAGCTTATTATGCGTTACAAACCTTAATCCACAAGCTGGATGGATTTACATCCGCTGAGAAGCTAGCCGTAGGACAGTATAGGTTTATGGTGGAAGGGAAGATAATCTATGTTTTGTGGGGTACTGGTGAAATCCCTGAGGAGATAACAGGAGAGACCTTGGTTACCGATATTTATGGTAAGGAGACAAGAATAAATGTGTCGGCAATCAAACTGACCGAGAGTCCAATCTTCCTGGAAAGCACACACAACTGATTGAACTGGAGATGACATAATATCGGAAAGGTTGCCAGGAGGTGAAGCTAGGCTACTTCATCTTTAATACTCCGCTGGGGTGGATGGGAATCTTGAGCTCACAAGATGGGTTGAGGAGGCTCGTTTTACCCCAGCCATCACCAGAACAAACATTGCATCTCCTTAACGAATTTGCTTTGAAATGGCACAATCAAATTTTAAGCGAGGCTAAAACCAATTATTTTGGTGATCTGCCCGAAAGAATAAAGCATTACCTGCGTGGCGAGCCGATTAGTTTCCCTGATAAGTTAGATTTATCCTGGGCTAGCCCTTTCCAAAGAAGAGTATGGGAGGTAACTCAATCCATTCCTCATGGTGAGACGAGGACTTACGCTTGGGTTGCCGATAAACTGGGTATGTCTAAAGCAGCCAAGGCTGTGGGGCAGGCTTTGGCAAGAAACCCTTTGCCTATAATAATTCCCTGTCATCGGGTCATTTGTAGCGATGGAAGCCCTGGTGGATTTAGCAGTGGCGAATTGTGGAAACGGCGCCTGCTGGAAATTGAGACTAAAACTACATGAGCCGTTGCTCAAATCTTAAATTGCCTTCACCCAATATACTGCTCAATTCACTTGCTAGTTCAGGACAGTAGTTTATAGTTACTTCAGGCATATCCAGGTTAGTCGTCTCATCCTCAACAATGATAGCGAGAGAGACTCTATCCTGCCCGGGGTAGTTGTGCAGGATACTAATAACCTTGCGTAGGCACTCGATATCCTCTTCGGCATTGCCTGTCTGGTTGAGATTTATTATAAGATGGCGCCGTTCACCCTTACCCTCTCCCTTTGAGGGAGAGGGTGTATCTTGAGGCTGGTAGCGCTGTGCCTGCTGGCAATTTAACTGCACTCTTCCATCTCTTACCTTCACTAACCCTTTAACCAAGAGGATATTGCCTTCCTCCCATAGTTCTTTAGTGTTTTCATAAAGCCCTGGCCAAGTGATAACTTGCACACTGCCATCCAAATCCTCAAGCGCCGCAATAACAAAGGGGCGTTTATCACGAGTATAAGCATGACGCACTGAGGCCACCATCCCAGCAATTACTACCGTTTCATTAGCCATATCAGTACTGATTTCACTACAGGAAATGAGATTGCTTCGCTGCCCCTTCGCTGTGCTCAGGGCTTCGGCTCGCAATGACTGGGCTAGGGAATCAAGAGGCGACGAGGAGAAATAAACGCCCAATAATTCTCTTTCCCAATCCAGTTTTTGCTTAGTAGATACATCTTCACCTTTTTTTATCTCTGGATCGAGAACAAAAACAGGGGATGTCAAATCAAACAGGCTCACTTGTCCCGACTCTTTCATTCGTTGCTCCATTTGAGCTAAGGAGACAATCTTGTTAATTGATTTAAGAAGCGCCCCCCGACTACCCAAGGAGTCAAAGGCACCGGCTTTAATCAAGCTTTCCAAGACCTTCTTATTAATATTACGCAAATCGACTCGATGGCAAAAATCCTCTATAGACTTGAAAACACCCCCTTGCTTGCGGGCAGACAAGATACACTCAATAGGTGAAGGGCCGACATTTTTGATAGCGGCTAGTCCAAAACAGATCGCATCCTCAATGGCAAAGTTAACCTGGCTCTTATTAATATCTGGAGGAAGCACCTGAATACCCAACCTGCGGCATTCAGCTACCGCTGAGCGAACCTTCTCCATATTATCCCAATAAGTGTTAAGGAAAGCAGTCATGTATTCGGTGGGATAGTTTGCTTTAAGATAGGCACCGCGATAGGCAATGAGGGCATAGCTTACACTATGAGCTTTATTGAAGGCATAGCCAGCAAAGGGCTCGATTAAGGAAAATACCTCTCTAGCTAACTCCGTTGATATGCCCTTCTTGTTGGCTCCGGCAATGAAGTTCTTTTCTTCCTTCTTCATCACCTTTGGTATCTTTTTCCCCATGGCTTTACGGAAGATGTCAGCCTGTCCCGGGCTGTAGCCAGCTAGAGCCTGGGCAATAAATATCACCTGCTCCTGATAGACAATGACTCCGTAGGTTTCCTCTAGGATTTCCTTTAAGGCTGGGTGAGGATAATGAACCGGAATAACCCCTTGCTTGGCTTTGATGAAAGTAGGAATCTGTTCCATTGGTCCCGGGCGGTAAAGCGCTACCATGGCAGCGATATCGCTGAAATTGGTGGGCTTAAGTTCTTCTATGTAGCGGCGCATGCCACTGCCTTCTAGTTGGAAGATGCCTTTAGTTTCTCCCGAAGCAAGCAGCTTGAAAGTCTTGCTATCATTGAGAGGAATACTTTGTAAATCTATAGAGATTCCGCGTTTTTCCTTTACGGTCTCCGTGGCTTTAGCCAAAATGGTCAAATTGGATAGCCCCAGGAAATCCATTTTTAAGAGTCCGAGACGAGCGATGTTTTCCATATGGAACTGAGTCATAACAGCATGCTGATTTCCTTTGCCTACTAGCTGCAAAGGTACATACTCAGTTAAGGGGTCGTGTGATATAACAACACCGGCAGCATGGGTGCTAGCATGTCTGACGAGGCCTTCCAACTTCCTAGCCGAATCAATTAAGTTACGTACTGTCTCATCCTGACAATAGATTTCGTTAAGCTCCTTGCTCTCTTCCAGAGCTCTGCCCAAGGTTATAGTTAACTCTGGAGGAATAAGTCGAGCCACTTGATCAACCTGGCTATAAGGCAGGCCTAAAGCCCGTCCAGTATCTCTTAACGCCGCTCTAGCCCCCATGGTGCCAAAGGTAATGATTTGAGCTACATGGTTAGTGCCATATTTCTGGTTGACATAGGCTAGAACCTCGTCACGACGGTCATCTTGGAAATCGAGGTCAATATCGGGCAGTTCAACCCGCTCTACATTAAGGAAGCGTTCAAACACAAGCTCGTAAGCTAAAGGATCGATGTTGGTGATGCCAAGGCTGTAAAGAGCCAAGCTAGCAGCAGCACTCCCCCGGACACCAAAGTGAATGCCCTGGCTTCGGGCAAAGGAGGTGATATCCCAAACAACGAGGAAGTAATCGGCAAACCTTGTTTTTTGGATCACTTCGAGTTCGTAGCTAAGGCGTTTCTTGATCTGAGGAGTCACTTCTGAGTAACGCTTTTCCAGCCCTTGCCAACAAAGCTCAGCCAAGAAATCGTCTGCTGTTCTGCCTTGTGGTGGCGTCACCTTAGGCAGATGAAGCTTGGTGAAATCCAATTCCAGTTGACACATATCGGCAACGCGCTGGGTATTCTCTATGGCTTGAGGCAGGTCGCTGAAGAGTTGCTCCATTTCCTCAGGGCTTTTGAGATAAAAGAAATCGCCGGCCATCTTTAGCCTTTTTTCATCGTGTATAGATGCATTGGTCTGTATGCACAGCAGAAGTTCATGAGCAGGGGCGTCTTTCTTATCAATATAATGGACATCAGTAGTAGCCACGGGCGGTATGTCAAGCTTGTTGGATAGGGAAACAAGCTCCCGATCAATTTGCTCCAGCTCAGGAATTGGGTGCCTCTGAATCTCTAGATAGTAGTCAGCAAAGGTTTCCTTATACCAGGAAGCCGCCAGAGCAGCTTCGTCAATTCGCCCTTCCAGAATAAGTCGAGCTAGTTCTCCATGGGGGCAGCCGGAAAGAACAATGAGTCCATCACGGTGAAGCTTTAGAAGTTCCTTATCTATTCTAGGCTTATAGTAAAATCCTTCAAGGTAGCTTTTGGTAACTAATTGAATTAAATTATGGTATCCTTTTTTATCCTTAACCAGTAGAGTAAGATGATATGGATTTTTATATTTAGGATCTCGACTATGGCAATCGGTTTGAGCCACATAAACTTCACAGCCAGTGATCGGCTTTATCCCTGCTTCCTTAGCTGCCAGATAAAAATCAATGACACCATACATCGCCCCATGGTCAGTAATAGCCAGGCTGTCCATGCCCAAATCCTTGGTTCTGGAAACAAGCTGGGGAATGCGGCACATACCATCAAGCAAGCTATATTCCGTATGAACGTGGAGGTGGGTAAACTTCTGCGGCATTTTTTAAATTATAGCACATGTCATTGCGAGCGAAACGAAGCAATCGCTCACTCCTCCGAGATTGCTTCTGCATTTTATGCCTCGCAATGACCAGGAGTAAAGGTTGAAAATCGCTAAAGTTGTTGCTTATTGGCTATTTATAATTTGCGTTCCCCTTCTGCTCCTTACCAGCACTGTTCGCCTGGGGGTGAATAGCATGCGCCTCTACGAGTATGGCTTCGATAGATATGGTGTAAGCGAAGATACCGGGATAGACAGGGAACAGTTAGGCAATGTGGCAAAAAGGCTTGTTGACTACTTTAATTTTAGGGTAGAGACACCTCAAACGATGGTAGTTATTGAGGGTGAGGAAGAGATTCCGCTGTTTCAGGAAGATGACCAGAACCGCGAACTTACTCATCTGGCGGATGTCAGGCGGCTATTTCAATTTAACCATCGAGTTCAGTTAGCAAGCCTTGCCTATATCATTATCTATAGCCTAATGTCATTGCGCGGGAAACGAAGCAATCTCAAAAGATGGAAAAGGGGCCGCTGGCAGGATTTAGCTAAAGGGATAAGGCGGGGATGTGTCTTTACTCTGGTTCTCATAGCTGTGCTGGGCATCGCCTCAATCCTTGTTGACTTTGAGCAATTATTTGTCCAGTTCCACCATGTTGCTTTTGACAATCCATGGTGGATGAGTTCGGGCTATCTCCCCAGGCTGTTTCCTGAGCAGTTTTGGCAGGACATCGCCTTCTTGGGCACCGGGGTTATAGCCGCCGAGGCTTTGCTTCTAGGCAGCATTGCCTGGGCAGTTCCTTTTATTTACCAAAAACATAAGCACTGAGTCAAATCTTTTAATTGCAATCAGCACGGGGAGTGTATTATCATGCCTTAAATGATTACAGAGAGGTTCTTTCTCAAATTCGAGTAAAGCCACACCGGAAAAGGGGAAGCAATGCCACGAATATATGGCGGGTAATTTAGTTAAATTTATCGACTGGCTTCGCCGGTACGAAAGTTATATTGACTGGATATGACAACATTAATTTTGCCAGAGCAGTGAACTTAAATATGCATAACTTTGATACAGATGTTCTAGTTATCGGCGGTGGTGGGGCTGGGGCAATGGCTGCCTACGAAGCTAGCAAACATGGCGTAACCGTAACTATGGTCTTAAAGGGGGTACCTGAGCGCTGCGGAAGCACTATAATGGCGCCAGGAGCAATTGCAGGTGTTGGTGATTGGCATTTGCCCGGTGACAGTCGTGATGTTCATTTCCGAGATACTGTTAAAGGCGGCTCTTTTTTAAATGAGCAGCGACTTGTGCGAATACTTGTAGAAGAATCTCCGGATCTGATTCTGGAATTGGAAAGAATTGGAGCTTTATGGCAGCGTGAAAATGATGGTCAAAATTACTCTTTGCGTATTGGCGGTGGCCACTCTTTCCACCGTTGTCCATTCCTAGAGGACCGTACCGGTCGTGAAATGCTTCGTACTCTAGTTGGTGAACTTCGTAAACGTAATGTGAAGATTTTATCAAATGTAATTATTTTAAAACTTCTCAATAATGGCGATAATATTGCTGGAGCCGTAGGCTTAGATATCGAAACTTGCGAGCCAGTTCTTTTACGGGCCAAAGCTATTATCCTAGCCTGTGGAGGTGCTGGTAACCTTTACTTAAACACCAGCAACCCGACAGGCATTACTGGTGATGGTTACGCTCTTGCCTTAAGTGCTGGCGCAGTAGTCATGGATATGGAGTTTGTCCAGTTCTACCCCTTAGGTTTTCTTTTTCCACATTCTCTAAGGGGTGCTCTAGCAGCCTTGCTTTATTATATTCATCTGCGAAATAACAAAGGTGAACGTTTTATGGAAAAATATGATGCCGCACACCTGGAACTTTCAACCCGTGACAAAGTTGCCAGGGCCATCTATACTGAAATCAAAGAAGGTC
>JAGMBH010000176.1 GCA_023129815.1 Dehalococcoidia bacterium | reverse complement strand
TTCTCAGACAGCAGCCACTTATCTGGGCGACATCGTTGGCGCTAAGGACATGCTGGCAGGCAGAGCGAAGGAAATTTCAGGAATCAGAGTTCTTGATGATTACACACTCGAAGTCACTATCGATGCGCCCAAGGCTTATTTCCTGTGCAAGCTGACTTATCCTACTGCCTTTATGGTTGACCGCACTAATGTGGAATTTGGGAAGAACTGGTGGCGTCAGCCAAATGGAACAGGTCCTTTCAAGTTAAAGAAATGGGAACAAGGTCAACTTTTGATTTTGGAGCGAAATGAGTTTTATTATGGTGAGCTAGCTAAATTGAAGCAGGTTGTCTTCCACATCCTGGCTGGCAATCCTATGGCTATGTATGAAAAGGGCGAGATTGATGTCACTCCCCTTTTCCGGAATTATATTGACCTGGCAGAGGATGAGGCTAGCCCATTCCATCGGGAATTAGCCGTAACGCCTGAGCTCAGCCTTTATTATATTGGCTTTGACACCACCAAGCCTCCCTTCGACGATGTCAACATCCGCCGCGCCTTTTGCCACGCTGTGGATAAGGAGCGCATTGCTAGGTTGATATTGAGGGGTATGTTGGCTGAAGCGAAGGGGATTCTACCTCCGGGTATGCCTGGCTATAGCCAAAGACTTGAGGGGCTTGAATACGATGTGGGGAAAGCAAAAGAGCTTATTGCCGCCTCAAAGTATGGAGATGTCTCAAATTTACCACCGATTGCTCTCACCGTTTCCGGTTATGGCAATAATATTCCAGATTACCTGGGAACCATCATTGAGGAATGGCGGGAGAATCTTGGAGTTGAGGTGCAGGTGAGGCAACTGGAGCCAGAAAACTTTCTTTATCATTTGAAGCAGGAAAGGGATGAGATGTTCATGCTTGGCTGGGTGGCTGATTACCCAGACCCCCACAATTTCCTGGATAACCTTTTCTATACTGGAAGTGAGAACAATATCTCTGGCTACAGCAATCCTGGGATAGATAGCTTACTTAACCAAGCTGCCATTGAGCCAGACAATGCTATTCGTTTGCGCCTTTATCAGCAAGCTGAGCAGAAGATAGTGGGCGAAGCTCCCTGCTTGCCCTTATGGTTTGGTATCAATCATATCTTGGTTAAACCTTACGTCAAAGGTTATCAGCTTAACGCTTTAGGCATTCCTGACTTGAGCCAAGTATATCTGGAGCGGCGCTAGTCCCACACTGTAGGCTTAAGCCAAGCCCAGCTTATGCCAGAACTCAGTTACTTTGGCTTCAAGCTGACCTAGGCTGCCAGCGTTGTAAATTACTTCATCGGCATATTTCATTTTTTCCTCTACTGGCATCTGTGATTTAAGGCGGGCTAAAATCTGGGATTCGCTCATTCCTTGCTGTTCTTTGAGCCTTTGAACTATTGTTGCTTCTGGAGTTACTACTAACCAGACCTTATCCACCAAATCTGTCCATCCTGCCTCAATGAGCAAAGTAGCTTCTACCACAATGGCTTTAGCCCCCTGGCGATGATAATCTTCGATTTTTTCTTGAGCCATACGATATGCCCTAGGGTGCACTATCTGGTTCAGCAAAGCCAAAGCGGCAGGATTGGCAAAAGCTATTTGCCCTAATTTTTGGCGGTCAATTTCTTCGTTAGCCTTAACTATATTTTTACCAAAGGTGTTGATTAGCTCTTGCCAGGTTTGGCTACGTGGCTTGTAAGTCTCGTGTGCCAGTTCATCAGCATCAATAATGGTGACACCAAGCTTGGCTAAAATTCGGCATACCGTGCTTTTGCCACTGCCTATATTGCCAGTCACGCCAATGATAATCATTTCTCCTGAATTATAGTATGTGGCGTGAATTAGTGCACGGTGCCAGGATATTCCTGTAGTGCGACCCTTCAGGGTCATGCTTATCTGGTGCGAGGCTAAAGCCTCGCACTAC
>JAGMBH010000175.1 GCA_023129815.1 Dehalococcoidia bacterium | reverse complement strand
AGCATTGGCCGGACAGACTTTCCCGGCGGCAGTCCTTCTTTATTAAGGAAAAGCATTGACAGGCTATCTCAGCTTGACGTGGAATACCTGGTTCCCGGTCATAGCACCGAGCCAGGCAGCATAATTGCTGGCAAGGATAAGGTGGCACGTAATTTCCACCTGGTCAAGATGTTTATTTAGGCTGGAGCGGTCATCACGTAGTACGAGGCTTTAGCCTCGTGCGAGCTTAAGCGCACGACCCTGAAGGGTCGCACTACAGGAATGTCTGGGGCTATGAATATGGACGAAAGGATTAGATATGCTGTGGAGCACACTGAGCTAATCCGGCCTCCGCAGCAGCACCTGGCTACTTTTGGCAGTACCACTATGAATTACTATGTCGTTACTGGTTTGGCGGAAAATGTCAGTGTGGTCCGGGATGGGAAGGTGATCGCGGAAAGGCCAAGGATTGTTACTCCTTCTTATCTGGTTAAGTTGGAAGGCTTCAGCGAGGAGTCGAGAAAATACCTTAGCATTATGGCTAGAGAGTATCCCGACGAGCCGGGCGTTTTCTACCGCTATAAGAATCAACCTAAGGAGATGAACGTTGTCTCCGAATCTCTAAGAAGGGTGATAAGCAAGCTCAATGCCCAGCTAGAGGAGGAGCCTGACCCTTTGAGCGCCATAATTAAGGGAGTGGAAGAATTATGGGATGTATCGCTCCTTATGTTTATCTATCACCTAACTAGCCGGTCTCTTCACACCAATGTAGCTGAGTTTCGCCGCCGAGGCTTTCTCAATATAGATGCCAGCGGGGTGCCCAAAGATGCCCGAAATCACATTGAGGAGCTTTTTGCCCAGGTGAGGAGAGACGTTTCTCGTGCCCCGGAATTGGTGGCAGAGTTAAATAGGTGGGGGCTGTTTCCGGAATATCAAGATAGGTTTTTTGCCTTGTTCCAAGGGAGATAACTAGACTAGCTTTCTTAGCAACTCCACTAGCTCTTTTACTGCCTCGCCGTAGTCGATTACCATCTCGGCCGGAAGCCTGTTCTCATAAAAGTTCTGGTGAAGAGCCGAAGCCAGCCCGAAGAGTCTGATAAGCTCCCGATTATTTAGTTCCTGGCTGAGCTTGGTGGCAAATTGGTAAAGTTCGCCGTGAGACCTTAGGTCAATTCCTCTTTTGGCTGCTACAGCCTTGACCATCTCAGCGGCTGCTCCCCAAAATTTCTCCGATGCCTGGACATAATTGCCTTGTCTGACTAAGGTGTCAGCTTCCCTTAGATACTTATTATTCAGGCCGACATAATTATTTACCTTTTCCATCTTATTCCCCTTAGTATAATTATAGTATATCCACCTTTGTCATTGCGAAGAGTGTACTCGTCCATATGATTAGTGACACATCACCTCCTTTGTTGCTATCAGGCTGTTTAATTTTGATTCCCTGTTCAATTTCAGCTATCTCAGATGTGTTTCACCCCCAAATTTTCGTAGTTGCCTGATTTATCAGGCAACTACATTTTTAAACACCCTCTGCTATCCAAAGCAATCTATACTGATGCTCCCTCCCCTGGTGGGAGGGAGCTAGAGGGAGGGGGGATTTTGCCTGAAGATTGCCACGCCTTCGGCTCGCAATGACGCTCTCTTCTGTCATTGCGAGGCGTCCTGAGCAAATCGAAGGAACTTGCCAAAGCAATCCCGTAAATGTGGTGCGACCCCACAGAGAGAAAAAGGAGATCTTCATACTTTATCCAGATCTTCCTTAGTGAGGTCAAGGTCACGCAAGATAGCTGCCAGAGTGCCCTTGGGAATGTCCTTGCTCCCGTGAAAGGAGATAGTGGTGTATCGCTTCCGCTCAGGATACCACCAAACTTCATGCCCACCTTTTCCCTGTCGTCGAAACTCACAGCCCAAGCGCCTGAGCTTTTTAGTGAGTTGCAGGTAAGTCATGGGTTGCTTACTGTGAGGAGGAGTTCGCCATGAAGGGCAGTATCTGGCTCTGCCTGGCGAAGTTCTTCGGGGAAAGGTAAACCATCTTCTATGCGAAGTTCTAGCAGGATCCTGGCAATATCCTCAACATTGTTCATGGCTTCGGCTACAGTCTTTCCTTCAGCATGGCAACCTTGAATTACAGGGCAACTAGCCAGATAGCCACCTTCTTCCAGAGGCTGAATTTCGATGGGCAGAATATACCTTACCATGGCATAGATAGCATAGCAGAAAAATGACTAAAGGGGCAAATATTTGTCATTGTGGGCTCTTCCTGCTTGTCATTGCGAGGACCGTTAGCGACGAAGCAATGACAAGGGAGTCTTGTAGTGTTAAGGCTTCAGCCTCAACGGGTCAACCTGGACGGAGTCTAGAACATTGTTCTATTGACAACTTTTCCGCCTGTGGTAAAATGGTCATAGGACGATAGTAATAGGGGGTGGAGTGGTGACAAGCCCAATTTATTGGGCGACTGTGCCTGATAAATCAGGCAACTACAAAAATTTGGGGGTGAAACACTTCTGAGATGGCTGAACTTGAATGGGGAACCAAAATTAAACAGCCTGCAGTAATAGAGGTGGAGTGGTGACAATGAATCGGCGCCGGTCTAACATCGAGATAATAGCTGATATGCTCAAGGTAGGCGAAAATGGCGCTGGTAAAACGGAGATTATGTACAGCGCCAATATGAGCTACAGCCAGATACAGAAATATCTTGGTTTTCTGTTAAGTCATGGTTTTATTAATAAGGTGGAGGTGGGTAACCCAATAGTTACCTATCGGGTGACGGACAAGGGGTTGGGGCTGCTTAAGAATATAGATAGTATAATGGAAGTGCTCGGGTT
>JAGMBH010000174.1 GCA_023129815.1 Dehalococcoidia bacterium | reverse complement strand
TCATTGTTTGTGCCATACGTTATGTCCGCCTCATATGCCTGGCGACGAGTTATAGGACGGAGAAAATTCCATTTCTTATCTTCTGATTCATAATCTGGGTCATAGATATAGGAGGGGGCGGGATGGTCCGGGGTTTGCCGAGCATGAATACTGGCAACGCTTACTCCCAAGGCATGATAAATAGGGCCCATCCAGTGGCAATCACGCTTGGCTAGATAATCGTTAACAGTGACTAAATGGCACCCTTTCTCGGTAAAAGCGTTAAGGTAAAGAGGCAAGGTAGCTACCAGAGTTTTCCCCTCACCAGTCTTCATTTCAGCTATTTTGCCCTGATGAAGGACAACGCCTCCCATTAACTGGACATCAAAGTGCCTTTGCCCGATAGTTCGCTTAGCTGCTTCTCTAACGGCAGCATAGGCTTCGGGTAAAAGCTCATCTAAGCTTTCGCCACCCTTTAGCCGAGCCTTAAACTCATCAGTTTTAGCTCGAAGCTCAGCATCAGTAAGCTTTTCAAACTGGGGCTCCAATGAGTTTATACGGCCAACCAGAGGCTGAAGGCGCTTCAGCACCTTCTCGTTAGAATCAATTAGACCACCAAGCCACTTAAACATTGGTCACCCACTTTCCCTGAACTAGTTTAGTCTCAACACCCAGATGAGTGATCCTACCCATAGGATTAAAAAGATTGCTGGTATACAATAAGCGTATATTATTCTATTCCTCATTCTCTTAAGCAACCACCCCATCTTTGCTTTTTCCACAGATTGATAAACCAAGTGAGGAACCATCTGTTTCTCCCTCATGTAAGCAAAGCTACAGCCTCCCTTTTCTAGCTTTTTCTCATGCTCCTCCCAAAAATCTAGACCTATGCCAGTACGCCTATTAGAACAAAACGCAAGTAAACATAACCCAAATCCAAGTATAGGTATAATGATACAAAGTATTCGAGAACTTTGAAAAAACTGAACTAGCATAACGAAGCCTAAAAACAGGATTGAATTACCTGCAAAAAATGCAGAGCCGCTTTCCCCCATTAGGCGGTCATCATTTATATGTCGCCGTACCAATATATTGTAAGCCGTCATTTCATCCCCGGGTTGATTAGTATCCTGTTTTTGTTCCATTTCAGAAACTCCTTCTCGCGAGCTTACTCAAACATAGCACCGACAGACAAGCCGGTGTGAATACGGTGGATAGCTTCGCCAAGAAGCGGAGCTATAGGCAAGACGGTAATCTTATCCAACTTCTTATTGCCAATAACAGGTATAGTATCGGTAACTACTACCTCCTTTACCGGGCAGGAGGCTATTCTCTGAATAGCAGGGCCTGAGAAGACAGGATGAGTGCAGCAAGCATAAACCTCGCTGGCGCCATACTCCAAAAGAGTATTTACCGCACCAACTAAAGAGGCAGCAGTGTCAATCTCATCATCCACAGTCAAGGCACGCATTCCTTGAACCTCACCAATCACATTAAGGGTTTCAGTAGCTCCAGTATTTCCCAAGCGCCTCTTTTCAATGATAGCCAGAGGGGCTCCAAGGTTAGCAGCCATATCGCGGGCACGCTTGGAGATGCCAATATCAGTAGCTACTACCACCAAATTATCCAAGGCTTTTTCCTTGAAGTATTGGTTAAGAATAGACAAGGTGGTTAGCTCATCAACCGGTATGGTGAAGAAACCCTGAATTTGAGGGGCATGGAGATCCATCGTGAGCAGTCTATTAGCTCCAGCGGTAGTAATCAAATCAGCAATCAAGCGAGCGGTAATAGGCACTCGAGGCTGGTCTTTCTTATCAGTGCGACCATAGCCATAGTAGGGAAGGACAGCGGTAATTCGCCCTGCTGAAGCCCGCCTGAAGGCATCAAGCATAATAAGAAGCTCAATCAAGCTTTTATTAACCGGGGAGCAAATGGGCTGAATCACGAAAACATCTCGCTGGCGGACATTCTCCAGGATGCGAACAAAGATATTCTCATTAGAAAATTCAAAAACATCAACTTCGCCTAGAGGTATACCTAAATAATCGCATACAGACTTTGCTAAAGCAGGGTAGGCATTGCCGGTGAAAACTTTGAGTTCATCCATTGTTATTAGCTCCCTCCAAATACAAAAATGCTAAATTAATTATAGCATGAAGCCGCTTCTATTTCTTAATAATCAGGCTGTTTAATTTTGATTACCCGTTCAATTTCAGCCATCTCGGAGGTGTTTCACCCCCAAATTTTTGTAGTTGCCTGATTTATCAGGCCAGTCGCCCAATAAATTGGGCGACTACATTTTTAAACGGCCTCTGCTATCCAA
>JAGMBH010000173.1 GCA_023129815.1 Dehalococcoidia bacterium | reverse complement strand
AAGAAATTGACCTCTTGGTTTGAGCGGTTGGAGAGCCAGTTAATTTTCAGTGGTGATTACGATGCCAGAAATGCCATGCTTGCTTTTCATGCTGGCGCTGGTGGCACGGAATCTCAGGATTGGGTAAATATGTTACTCCGGATGTACCTCAAGTGGGCAGAGCGGCATGATTATCAAGCTGAAATATTGGATGTCTCTCCTGGTGAGGAAGCTGGCATCAAAAGTGCCATCGTGGAAGTTAAAGGGGATTATGCCTATGGCTATCTTAAATGTGAGCATGGAGTTCATAGGTTGGTTCGCCTTTCTCCCTTTGATGCTGATCATGCTCGGCATACCTCTTTTGCCTTAGTAGAAGTTCTTCCTGAAGCAGAGAAGGAACTGGATATACAAATCAGCCCAGAAGATTTAAGAATAGATACCTTTAGGTCCAGTGGCCCTGGTGGGCAACATATGCAGAAGACAAGCAGCGCTGTTAGGATAACTCACTTGCCTACCGGGTTAGTAGCTGCCTGTCAGAGTCAGAGGTCGCAACATCAGAATAAGGAGACTGCCTTGAGAATCCTTTATACTCGACTCCTCGAGCTAGAGCGCGTGAAGAAAGAGGAAGAAAAGGCCAAACTTAAGGGTAAGCGTATCGAGGCTGAGTGGGGGAGTCAGATTAGAAGCTATGTCCTTCATCCCTATAAAATGGTAAAAGACCATCGCACTAACTATGAGGTAGCCAATGCTGAGGCTGTATTAGATGGAGATTTGGATGGATTTATCACTGCCTATCTTCGTTCCAAAGTAGGCGAAGAGAAATGATTAAGCGTATTAGCTTAGTAGCTCTACTTCTTTTCTTACTACTGAGCCCCTCCCTTGTCCAAGCTGATAACGACATTCTGGGCAATCTTATCTGTCATTCTGAGGGAGCGGAGCGACCGAAGAATCTAGCTCAGGACAGGCTCCGCGAAGAACCCTTCGTCATGCTCAAGGCGGCGTCTGAAGACCCTTCGCCAGTCTCTTCCTCTTCACTTCGTTCGGAGTCAGAGCTTCGGCTCAGGGTGACAAATAAACAGGCTGATAGTGGCATCGCGGTTCTGGATAGCAGCGTGGCGGTGCATTTTCCCATTGCGCTTGTCTTCACTATCGAAGCTGAGAGTGAGGCTGATATTGTTGATGCCCGCCTTCATTATCAGGTAGATAAGATGAATTATGCCCCGGTTACCAGCGAGGGTTGGCCTGACTTTGCTCCGGCAACCAGAGTGGAAACTAGTTGGGTTTGGGATATGAGAAAATCGAGCTTGCCTCCTGGGGCGGTGATATCATATTGGTGGACGATGCGAGATGCTGCTGGAAATAAGCTTGAAACTCCTCTAGCCGAAGTGCATTTTGATGATGGCCGCTATAATTGGCAAAGCCTAAATAAGAGTGATTTAACACTTTTCTGGTATGAAGGAGATGATTCCTTTGCTCGGGAATTAATAGATGCTTGTGAGCAAGGGCTTGCTAGATTGAAGCCCATCAGTCATTGTGAGGCGCACAATGACGAAGCAATCTCGAAGCCTATTAGAATATATATCTATGCTTCAGCCGGAGACCTGCAAGGAGCCATGATTTTCCCCCGGGAGTGGACCGGAGGTGTTGCTTTTACTGAGTTTGGCACAATTGCCATCGGCATTTCACCGAATCAACTTGATTGGGGCAAAAAAGCTTTAGTTCATGAACTGACCCATTTAGTCGTTCACCAGGCAACTTTCAGTCCCTATGGCGAACTGCCCACCTGGCTTGATGAGGGCTTAGCTATGTATAACGAGGGGGAGCTCGACCCTTATTTCCGAGCCTACTTGGGCAAGGCTATCTCTGAGGGTAAGCTAATTTCTGTGCGCAGCTTGTGCAGTCCATTCTCTGCTGAACCAGAAAAAGCTTATCTCTCCTATGCTCAGAGTTATAGCCTGGTGGAATACCTTCTCCGTAATTATGGCGAAAATAAAATGCTCAATCTATTAACCCTCTTCAAGGAAGGTGACACCTACGATGGAGCTTTAACCCA
>JAGMBH010000172.1 GCA_023129815.1 Dehalococcoidia bacterium | reverse complement strand
CTGCCTTCATTGCCAGTAATACCTTGAACCAAAAGCCTTGTCTGTTCATCCACAAGTATGCTCAACTTATTATCCCCCTCGCAGTTTCAACTGCCTTGTGAGCCCCATCGTAAAAATCTTTTGCCTCGATAAAACTTATCCCAGATTGGGCTAAAATACGTTTGCCTTCAGCAACATTTGTTCCTGCCAATCTAATAACTACAGGAAAGCGAATGTCCAGTTGCTGGTAGGCTTTGACTATGCCTCTAGCAATAACGTCCACTCTGGCCATACCCCCAAATATATTTACTAGAACTGCCTTAACTCTACTATCAGCAACAAACATCCTAAACGAGTTGACTACGCGGTCAATGTTATTCACTGTGCCGATATCGAGGAAATTTGCTGCACTACCACCACAGCCACTGATAAGGTCATTTAGTGCCATAGCCAGCCCGGCGCCGTTAACCATACAACCAATGTCACCTTCCATCTTGACATAATTGTTTATGCCTAATTCACGAGCTTGAACCTCTAATGGCTCCTCTTGTTCTTTATCCTGGAGTTCCTGAATATCTTTATGTCGAAAAAGGGCATTATCATCAAAATTTAGCTTGGCATCTAGAGCCACTAGCCTTCCGTCAGCAGTAGTAACCAAAGGATTGATCTCAGCTAAAGAACAATCTTTGGCTATAAAAAGGTTATAAAGGCTCGCCATCAATTGTGTGGCTTCTCCCACTTGCTTTCCGCTCAAATTCATTCCATAGGCTAGTTTGCGGCCTTGATAAGGTTGAAAAGCGACAGCGGGGTCAATGTAAGCCTTGGATATTTTTTCTGGGCTTGCTTGAACTACTTCCTCAATCTCCATACCACCAGCTTCGCTCGCCATCATAAACGGCAATCGGTTTGCCCCGTCAACGAGAATACTGAGGTAGAGTTCGCGCTCCACATCACTCGCCTCTTCCACCAAAACCTTGCTTACTGGGACACCCTCCGGGCCAGTTTGATGGGTCACAAGTCTAGTTCCGATTAGCTCGCTTGCTGCCATTTCTGCCTCTTCCGGGCTATTAACTATCTTTATGCCACCGGCTTTGCCCCTTCCTCCAGCATAGACCTGAGCTTTGATTACCACTTTAGCCCCCAGCTCAGTGGCTATCTCTTTGGCTTCAGCGGGGGTAGAAGCTACCCTTCCTCGGGGAACAGGGATACCATATTGGCTCAAAAGCGCCTTAGCTTGAAATTCGTGGATTTTCATCTTGTTTACTTTTAATCTGATGGGAATTTAAACCATATTAGCACAAGAGCAAGGTTTTCAAAACGTCACCCTAAATTGCTCGGTTAGCTCCCTAAAATATAATGAATAAGGTAGCTATTGGTCAATCCGTGTTCACTAATTCAGTTTTTCTAAAAGCTCTTGGTAACAGTGTCTTGACAGGTAAAAAAGGGTGCATTTAGAATACGGAAAAGGCAAGAGGGGCGGTAGGTTTATGTGAAGGCAAAGTTGATTGAATTTCAAGATTATGTGAATTACCTGCGTTAGGATGAAAAGTTTTTAGGGGTAGAGAAGGCAAAGGATGATAAACTTAAGGAGATTATGATGAAAGTGCATATGGAGAGTCTTCGCAGCAAGATCAAAGCAATC
>JAGMBH010000171.1 GCA_023129815.1 Dehalococcoidia bacterium | reverse complement strand
GAGACAAGCGCTGATTCCAAAGCTGCCAAAATCACTTCTTTAGGTAAGTTCCTCTCAGCTGAGAGCTGAGCAATAGCAGCCATAAACTCCGTCTTCATTTCTCCCTAACCTAATAATCAAATCTAACAAAAAAGTGGGTTTTGCCCACTTGATTGGATATAATATCCCTTTTAATATTTAATTTAACATGCTTAAATAAAAAATGCAAAAATGAAAGCGCTAATTCAGCGGGTTACCAGTGCTTCAGTAAGTGTCAGCGGTAGAGAGGTGGGCAGAATTGGTCCAGGGCTAGTGGTTTTTATTGGCGTTGCCAGGGACGATTCACAAGAGGGTGCTGGCTACTTGGCAAAAAAAATAGTTAACTTGCGCATTTTCTCCGATGAAGGGGATAAATTTGCCCTGTCAGCGTTGGAAACAAAGAAGGAAATTTTGATAGTAAGCCAGTTTACTCTTTTGGCTGATTCGGGGAAGGGAAGACGCCCCAGCTTTACCGAAGCAGCTCCTCCAGATAAGGCTAAGGAATTATATGACTTTTTTGTCGATCAAGTTCGCTCCTCCGGCCTTAAGGTAGAGACAGGAATTTTCCAGGAGTATATGCTGGTAGAGATCCATAATGATGGGCCGGTAACTTTGTTGCTAGAAAGCAAAAAATCGCTAAAAATCAATTAATTGCATCAGCGACCTATTGCAATAATTTTGGCGCCCTATTATAATCTTACTTTGGAATGAGCTGTCACAAAGTCCTTCAAGAAAAGGGCTATCGCTTAACTCCGCAGCGTATGCTGGTCATCGAAGCCCTCCATAGAGCTGATGGCCATATTAGCGCTGAAGAGATCTATGAGCAGCTACATAGTCGTTACCCTTATAGCAACATTTCCACTGTCTATCGCACCTTGGAGTTACTAAAGGAGCTGAACTTAGTTACTGAAACCGATTTTGGCGATGGACGTGTTCGCTACCATGTCGCCGAGAAAGGACATCACCACCATCTGGTTTGCCACAGGTGTGGCAAGATAACGGATTTAGACGAATCTGCATTATATCCGCTAAAAGATACCTTGCTTCACGATTACGGGTTTGAAGCTGATTTGAGGCATTTAGCTATTCCAGGGGAGTGCAGTGAGTGCCGCCGGAAAGGGGGACAATCTTAGCTATGAGTGACGTTCAGGGAAAACTGCATATTTTGCTTGACTACTGGATTGAGCATAACCGCGAGCATGAGAAGGAGTTCCGCGATTGGGCTCAAAAGGCGGCCTCTTTATCCACCGAGGTAGCACAACAGCTACAGGAAGCAGCAGCTAGCATGGCTGCGGCTAGCAACGATCTAACGAAAGCACGGCAAGCCTTAATAAAGAGCATGCAGAGGAGGTAAGATGTGTCTGGCTAAAGTTTATGAGGCTACGGAAGGCGACAAGCCAATTCTGGAGGATATTGCCTATATGATAATTGAGGCTGAGCAAGTAGAAGTAGAGACCCTTTTCGGGGAAAGGATGATTCTCCAGGGCAGGGTGCGTCAGATAGATTTCTTAAAGTCGAGAGTACAACTGGAAAAGGATTAATTTTTTTGCTCTGTTGTTGCATCTTATTGCAGTTGCATGGAATATTGAAAGGAGGGACTATGAAAAGAAAATTTCTACTAATCGTCCTGGCAGCACATCTTCTCGCAGCTTTGCTTGCATCCTTATCCTGTTCCCGTCCATCGGCTGACATCGTGGCAGGAAGCTCACTCATAGCCGGGGTTGCACAGGACATTGCTGGTGGCAAGCTGGAAATACATAACCTTATCCCTCCAGGGATGTGTCCTGGACATTATGACGTGAAACCAAGCGATGTTGAGACACTAGCTAATAGTAAAGCCCTTATCATCCATAATTGGCAGCAGGATAAGGCGAATATAACCGGGCTTATTGAGGCTGCTGACAATCCTGATCTCATTGTCAAAGTCATAGATGTTCCAGACGCCCCGATGGTGCCTGAGGTTCAAAGTGAAGCTATAGATAAAATTGCTCAAGCTCTGAGTGAAATAGATTTAGCAAATTCAGAATATTATCAAAGGAGAGCTGAGGAGAGAACACAAGCTATTTTGGCCAAGGGTCAGGAGGTAAAGAATAGATTACAAGAGGGGAAGGTGAGCCAAGCGAAAGTAATCTGCTCCGATTATCAAACAGGATTCATAAGCTGGGCTGGCTTTGATGTCGTAGCTACCTATGGCCGTCCTGAAGACTTAAGTGTGGCGGAAGTGGAAAAACTGATAAATCAGGCTAAACAAGCTGGTGTAGCACTAGTCATTGATAATCTGCAAAGTGGTGCCACGGCGACAAGCGAAGCCATAGCAAAAGATATTGGAGCTATTCAAGTAATCATATCCAACTTTCCCGGTGGCTTTGAGGGAACTGAAACTTGGGAGAAGGCGGTAGATAAGAATGTTGATTTGATTCTCGAAGCTTTAGCTCAGTGGAGGCAGCAACATGGATAACATGGTCATCAGCATTAAGGATGCCGTGGTTTCCTATCGGGAGGATGTAGCTCTACAAGGGGTGTCTTTGAAGGTACGAAAAGGGGAATTCATCGGCATCATTGGGCCCAATGGTGCTGGCAAAGCCACTTTGCTTACCGGTATCAATGGCTTGGGCAAACTGGTTCAAGGTCAAGCCTTGGTATTAGGATTGCCTGTTAATGGAAGAAACGGCATCAAGGTGAGAAAGCG
>JAGMBH010000170.1 GCA_023129815.1 Dehalococcoidia bacterium | reverse complement strand
GAGTGGCTGAAGGATAATTTCAAGTCTTTCTTTAATCATGACAATCCTGATTGGGAGTGGATAAGGGAGAGAGTTAAGGCTTTAGCACCTGAACACAAATAGTGTACAACTGAACATAAACTGTTTTCAGTGGGTCTGAGATAAAGCTAATGAAAAATACAGCTATTGCCAAGGTATTCAGTGATATTGCTGACCTTTTAGAGCTTAAAGGCGAGAATGCCTTCAAAATTCGCGCTTATCAGAAGGCAGCTCGGGCTATTGAGCATTATCCTAAGGAGATAAGGATTATGCTTGATGATGGGGAGAACCTGAGGAGTATCCCCGGTGTTGGAGAGGCAATAGCTAAAAAGACTACTGAGCTAGTGGCCACAGGAAAGCTAGGCTACTACGAGAATCTGAAGGCTGAGTTTCCCGCGGGGATAACCAATCTCCTGGCTATTCCTGGGATCGGGCCTAAAACGGCTAATAAGCTCTCTAGTGAGCTAGGGATAAGCTCGGTTGATGCCTTAGAGCAAGCGATTTATGGTGGCCGAGTAGCTAGGCTCTTTCGTCTTGGTGACAAGACAGCCAGTAACATCCTGCAACAAATTCAAGCCTTGCGCCGCAAGGACCAGCGTATTCCAATTGGGGAGGCTTTGCCCATTGTGGAGGAAATGCTTGGCTCACTCCGCTCTGTTCCTGGTGTGAGGAATTTGACTTACGCTGGCAGTTTGCGTCGGTTCAGGGAAACTTTGGGTGATATTGACCTTATGGGCACTGCTGATAATCCCAGGGAGGTTATAGATACTTTTGTTTCTTTGCCTCATATGGGACAGGTGCTAGCTCAAGGGTCAACTAAGGCGAGTGCTATTGTTTCTGGGGGATTACAGGTTGACTTAAGGATGGTAGAGCATGATTCCTTTGGTTCCCTACTCCAGTATTTTACCGGGAGCAAGCAACACAATATTTCCTTGAGGGAAAGAGGACGAAGGCAAAGGTTGAAATTGAGCGAATATGGCATCACCGATTTAGCTACGGACAAGCTGGAGAAATTTGCTCTTGAGGAGGAGTTTTATCATCGGCTAGGGCTTCAATATATTCCGCCTGAGCTTAGAGAAGCCCAAGGCGAGGTGGAAAGGGCGGAGCAAGGAACTTTGCCGAAGCTTGTGGAATTATCTAACATAAAGGGAGATCTTCACATGCATACTGATTGGAGTGATGGGCATAATTCTATTGAGGAGATGGCTTTGGCTGCTAAGAAGTTAGGCTATCAGTATATAGCCATTACTGAGCATTCTGTGGGGCGGGGCATTGCTCATGGTCTTGATGTGGAGAGGCTAAGGAAACAAATGGCTGAGATAAGAGCGCTTAATGAACATCTGGATGGCATCCATGTGTTTAACGGCATTGAGGTTGATATTCGAGCAGATGGCAGCTTAGATTTACCACATGAAGTCCTATCTGATTTGGACATAGTTATCGCTGCTGTCCATTCTGCCATGAATCAAAGCGAGGAAAGAATGACCAAGAGAGTGCTGGGCGCCATAGAAAACCCGGATGTTGACGTTATAGCTCATCCTACTTGCCGTCTCTTAGGTGAGCGTGAGCCTGTCGCCATAGATTTGGAAGCTATCTTCAAAGCGGCAGTTAAAAATAATAAAGTCCTGGAGATTAATGCTATGCCGGATCGGCTTGATTTAAACGACGTTCATACTTTTCGAGCCAGAGAACTGGGAGTAAAGCTTGCCATCGAGACCGATGCTCATAGCATTAGCCACCTGGGTTTTATGAGGTTCGGAGTTAGTGTGGCTCGGCGAGCCTGGTGTGAGCCTCAACATATATTAAATGCTCTGCCTCTAGAGGAATTGCTTGCCTTTTTTAAATAGAGATAGATGAGTAGCATTCTGGCTATTTTTGACCTGGATGGGACCTTATGCTCAGGACATATCTGGGATGGCTTCCTCAAGTACTGCCTTGAGCATAAAAAGAAGAGAGCTTGGCTATTAGCATTTTGGGCTACT
>JAGMBH010000017.1 GCA_023129815.1 Dehalococcoidia bacterium | reverse complement strand
GCAAAAATCAATGGGAAACCCGGCCTCATGTGCCGGGAAGCTGCCACACAAGAAATGACCCTGGAGCCACTGGATAACCTCCCTGTAATCCGTGACTTGATGGTTGACCGGCAGGAATACGAAAACCGCAAAGATAGCCTGCGTTTATTCTTAGACCGGGTAAATGTTCCCGCCAAACAGCCGGAAAAAATCGACCTTGAAGACTTAGAAAACTTTAAAGTAGCCAGCCGCTGCGTAGAATGCTACTGTTGCGTTTCCAGTTGTCCGGTATTGTATGAAAATAAACATGAATATTTAGGTCCGGCAGGTATGGTACAGTTGGCCAGACATGCCTTTGACCCGCGCGACGAACTGAACCGTGATGTAGTAGCCTACAGCAGTGGATTGTATAACTGTACTGCTTGTGGTAAATGTACTGAAGTCTGTCCGCATAGTATTGCACCAGCCGAAATTATCCAGCTTTTACGCGCAAAGCTGGTGGCTAATGGCAGGGCCCCACGGGCTGTTAACCAATTAATAGAGATGGTTAAAGATAGCCAAAAATCCCTCCGCCCGCCTAAAGGCAAGAAATCCTTCTTGGAGCAAAATGCTAATGCACGTGCTACGAAAGTCGGGCTCTTTGTTGGCTGCGTTATTGATTATGATGTTCGTCTAATGCCTATTGCTACAGATGCTGTTAAGGTACTGCAAAATTTGGGTATAGAAATAGCCATTCCGCCTGAACAGGTTTGCTGCGGTATTCCCTTAAAAGAAGTTGGAACTCACGAACAAATAAGGGAGCTAGTTACTAAAAACGTAGAAGCTTTTAAAAAGGCAAGCTGCAACCAGGTAATAACAATTTGTAGCAGTTGTGGTCTAAGTGCTAAAAAAATTTGGCCAGAAATTTACCAAAAGGTTACAGGCAATGGATTGCCTTTTGAGGTAAAAGATTTTTGTGAGTTCCTGGTAGAGAATTCTTTATCGCTAGAAGGTTTGCCAGGCCTTAAATTAAAGGCTACTTATCACGATCCCTGTTCGCTTAAACGGGGTCAGGGCATATATGAAGAGCCGCGTCAAGTGCTTCGAGCTATTCCTGATTTGGATTTTGTAGAAATGCCTGAAGCTGACTACTGCTGCGGCGGTGGCGGCGGTTTGCGGTTAACAAATCTAGAAATCTCGCAATGCATTTTAAAGCGTAAAATGTCCTTTTTAAAAGACATGGATGTCGAGGCTATTGTTACCTGCTGCCCTACATGCATTAAACAGCTAACAGTAGGTCTGTCTAAGCAGCGTCTCCGTAGTATTAAGGTCTTGCACCCAGCTACTCTAGTGGCGCAGGCGATGGGATTAATCTAAAACGAGGTGATTTTAAAGATGGCTAAAATTGATTTGACCTTAGCTAGTGGTGATTATGACAGGGTCCGCCTCTTGTGGGACAGTGCTGTAAATGCCGAAGGTTTAAACTTAAATGCTATTTTGTTGCCGGTTGAGGAGATTTTTTCACAAAATTCATAATATCGCCCTTATTTGATTGCTTTTTAATTACCTTTCTGTTAACCTTTTAGAGAAAGGAGGGGTGATGCTATGTAGGAGTATAATAAAGGTGAAAAGAGCTAGGAGACTTAAATCTGAAAGGAGGTGAATCAATTGAAAAACAAAATATTGTTACTTTGCATGGCGTTCATATTAGTGGCGGCCTTTGCCCTTCCTGGTTGTGTGCCAGAAGTTGCTCCACCGGAGGAAGAGGAGGAAGAGGAGGAAGTAGTGGAGCCAGTAAAAATCGGAGCGATATATCCGCTTACCGGACCATTGGCGGCTATTGGGACAGAGATCAAGCAGGTTGTGGAGTTAGCCGCAGATATCGTCAACAATTCCTATGACATTGATCTGCCATTTGCCAGAGGTGAGGGGCTGCCGGGGTTGGGCGGTGCGCCGATCGAGGTAGTGTTCGCTGACTCCAAAGGCTCGCCAGAAACTGGCCTGGCAGAGGCTGAGCGGCTGATCGAAATGGAAGGAGTAGTAGCGCTGATCGGATGTTACCAGAGCTCGGTTACCGAAACAGCAAGCTTCGCCGCCGAGCGATTAGCGATACCTTACCTTAACCCAGAGTCAACTTACCCCGGGCTCACTGATCGTGGCTTCAAATGGTTCTTCCGCAATACCCCTCATGACTATACCTTCTCCGAGACTTTTTTCAAATTCCTCGAAGACTTAAAGGAGAAGGAAGGGCTCGACCATAGCGAAATAGAGAATGTGGCTATTCTTTATGAGGATACTCTCTGGGGCGTGGGTACATCAGATGCTGAGAAAGACTTAATCGCGAAAAAGTATCCTGCCGGCGCTGAATATAATATTGTGGCTGATATAGCTTACGCTCACGAAGCTGCCAGCGTAACCAGTGAGGTGATGAAGCTCAAAGCTGCTAACCCTGACATAGTGCTTATGGCATCCTACCTCTCAGATGCGTTGTTGTTCCAGAAGGAGTTCAAGGCATTAGACTTCAACCCTAAAGCTATCCTAGCCATGGATGCTGGCCACATACACCCTGATTTCGTTAGCACGCTTGGTGCTGATGCCAACTACATCTTCACTCGTGAAGTATGGAGCTTGGATTTGAGTGTGGTAAATCCGCTGATAGGAATCGTTAATGACATATACTACGAGCGCCACGGAAAGAATATGGACGGCACCACTGCGCGCAGTTTCACCGGGTTAATGGTGCTGGCTGACGTTCTCAACCGCGCAGGCTCAACAGAGCCGGAAGCAATCAGGGAGGCTTTAGTCGAAACTGATATCCCGCCAGAGGATCTCATTGTGCCCTGGAAAGGTGTTAAGTTTGATGAAACTGGCCAGAACATGTATGGGGAAGGTGTCATCTCTCAGATAATTGACGAGTCATGGCATACAGTATATCCATCTGAGTTTGCCCTTAGAGACTGGGTCTACCCACAGCCAACCTGGGCAGAAAGATAAACCCAAAGGAGCGAAAGGGGAGGGGAAACGGGGCTGAGTTTGGGTCTCTCCGTTTCCCCATCCTATTAAAATGACTGCTTGATTAAATTTTTGCCTTCCTAAGAAGATGTCAGAGCTATTTATACAGGTGGTAATAGAGGGTTTGTTATGGGGAGCTATATATGCCTTAGTAGCTGTAGGGTTGAGCTTAATATGGGGCGTCATGGGCATACTCAACCTGGCACATGGAGATTTCTTGATGCTGGGCATGTTTGGTGCTTATTGGTTAGCTATCCTCCTGGGCATTGACCCACTTATCGGGCTTCTGATTGTCACCCCGGCGATGTTCATATTGGGGCTGGGCATTTACAAGTCTCTCATTACCAGGATAGTTAAAGCACCGAGATTGACAGCGCTACTGGCTACCTTCGGGTTGGGTATATTCCTGCGAAATTTAGCTCATTTTCTCTGGAGGGCAGACTATAGGATGCTAGGGGACACATTGGTAGGCGACCGGGTAATAACAGTAAGTATTTTAGGCGGGACAAACTTCATCAGTGTGCCTAAATTGCTTGCTGCTGGTGGTAGTTTAGCCGCCACTGCTTTACTATACTGGTTCATTAAACGCACCAAGACTGGCCGTGCCCTCCAGGCAACGGCGATGAACAGACAATCTGCTGCTTTGATGGGGATAGATACTGAACGCATGTATATGCTAGCATACAGCCTCGGTATAGCTTGCGTTGGTGTGGCAGGAACGCTTCTGACAAATTTCTTTATCATATTTCCCGAAGTAGGCATTATGTTTGTCTTGTTTGCCTTGGTAGCAGTGACGATTGGTGGCTTTGGTAGCATCCATGGCGCGCTTATAGGTGGGTTAATAATCGGGCTCATAGAGAGCGTAGGTGGCTTCGTGGGAATACCAGCGCTTAAACAGGCGCTAGTATTTGCCGTCTTTGTGATTGTTGTAGTGCTCCGTCCTCGAGGTTTATTCGGATGGGCAGATTAAAACCACTGATGGTAAGACAACCGAGGATTTTCTGGCGTAAAAACTATATCTTCGCTCTTGCTTTCGCATTGCTTTTAGCGCTTCCATTTATATTTACCGCCCACTTTCAACATCATGTAATGATAAAGGTGCTAATGTTTACTTTTCTGGGCTGTGCCTGGAACATTATTGGCGGGTACACCGGTCAAGTAGCGCTCGGCCATGCGGCCTTCTTCGGCATAGGTGCCTATACCTCATCTCTCTGCTACATCTGGTTCGGACTGAACCCTTGGTTTGGTATGTTCTTAGGTGGCATTCTTGCTGTCGCTGTCTCTGCGGTTATTAATTACCCCTGCTTCAGACTTCACGGGCGCTATTTTGCTATCGCTACCTTAGCCCTTGGGATGATAATAAGATTACTCTTTACGAACTGGAGGTTAGTAGGAGGTGCTCTAGGTGTGCGGTTGCCACTGTTACCAGAATCGCTTTGGAATTTCCAGTTTCATACTACCAAATTGCCATATTATTATATTGCCCTGGTACTCTGTGCCTTGATTTTTGCTATTCTCTATAAGATAGAACGCTCGAAGCTCGGCTTCTATTTAAGAGCGATAAAAGAATCGGAGGAGGCAGCCAGAAGTTTAGGTATCGATGTAGCCAAGTATAAACTTGTGGCTATGTCAATCAGTGTTTTTTTCACTGCTATGGCCGGCACCCTCTATGCCCAGTATATACTCTACATAGACCCCATCAGTCTCATGCCGCTGATGACCTCAATCCTGATCTGCGTGGTGCCTGTCCTTGGTGGCGCAGGCACTCTCTGGGGACCAGCGCTGGGGGCACCAATCCTATTGATAGCAATAGAGTATTCTCGTGCTTGGCTAGGTGGTGGTGGGCGTGGGATTGACTATATGATTGTTGGTGCTATCATGGTCGCAATCATATTCCGCCCTGGTGGATTAACCAGCTTTTTCCAAGGGCCTAGATTCCGCCAATGGTGGAGAAGGATAAGGGGATGAAGCTTCTAGAAGTGAAGGGTTTGACCAAAAAGTTTGCTGGCCTGGTGGCTAATGATTCTCTAGACCTGGAGATAGATCAAGGTGAGATTGTGGGCTTAATTGGGCCTAATGGTTCTGGCAAAACTACTTTTTTCAACTGCATCTGCGGTGTCTACCCCGTGACCAAAGGCTCTGTCAGATTTGAGGGGAGGGAGATAACTAATTTTCCGGCGCACAAAATCTGCAAAGGGGGCATCGCCAGAACCTTTCAATTGGTGAATACCTTGATGAACATGACAGCGTTGGAAAACGTGATGGTAGGCGCTTTTTGTCGAACTACAAACACCAATAGGGCAAGAGAAATCGCCGAAGAGCTACTAGAGTTTTCTGGCCTCCCAGAAAAGAAAGATATTCTTGGCAGTGATCTAACTATTGCCGATAAGAAGCGACTTGAGGTTGCCAGAGCTTTGGCTACAAAACCAAGGCTCTTGCTTTTAGATGAAGCTATGGCCGGCTTGAACCCTACAGAGCAGAAGGAGGCTGTAGAGCTGATCCGGAGAATACAGCGAGAAGGGATCACCTTACTGGTGGTGGAACATGTAATGCAGGTAATCATGCCGCTATGTGAGCGTTTAGTGGTACTTGATGCTGGCAAAAAGATCGCCGCAGATGTGCCAGAGAGGATAGCTAACGACGAAAGGGTAATTAAAGCCTACTTGGGAGAGAGATATTATGCCAAAAGAGCCACTCTTAGAAGTGAATAATATAGAAGTTCGTTATAACGAAATCCCAGCTATTTTTGACGCCTCGTTTAAAATCGAGGCGGGGCAGATTGTGGCCTTAGTCGGGTCTAATGGTGCCGGCAAGACTACCATACTAAGAACTATATCGGGGTTGCTACACAACACTAAGGGCGAAATAAAGTTCTTAGGCAGCAAAATCGATGGACAATTGCCGCACCATATTGCCGCTTTGGGTATCTCACATGTCCCGGAAGGGCGTGGGCTTTTTGGTAAGCTTACAGTAGTAGAGAACCTCTTACTCGGTGCCTACACACGAAAATCTGAACTAGAAATAACGGAGACTTTAGAAGAGGTATTCCAACTATTTCCCATTTTAAAGGAAAGGACAAGCCAAAAAGCGGAGACGATGAGCGGCGGTGAACAGCAGATGTTAGCCGTAGCTCGTGGATTGATGCCCCGACCAAAACTCTTGATGCTTGACGAACCCTCGCTGGGGTTAATGCCCACAATGGTGGATAAAGTTATGGATGTCATAAAAATAATCAGCAAAAGGGGGACTACCATTTTGTTGGTAGAGCAGGCAGTTCGAGATGCCCTAGAACTAGCGGATAAGGCATACGTGTTGCAAAACGGGCGAACAGTGCTGGAAGGAACGGGCAAGGAACTCTTAAATAGTGGTCTGGTGAAAAAGGCTTACCTGGGAATATGATAGGGAACCAAGTGGCTGGATGTTGACTAAATACTTGAAGAGGAGGATTTTATAATGGCGAAGATTGATTTGAATTGCGATATGGGTGAAAGCTTTGGCGCTTATAAGTTAGGTTTTGATGAGGAAATAATCAAGTATGTGAGTTCAGCTAACATCGCCTGTGGCTTTCATGCCGGTGACCCAGTGGTGATACAGCGAACGATAAGGCTGGCAAAGACATATGGAGTAAAGGTAGGGGCACATCCTGGCTATCCAGACTTGCTGGGCTTTGGCAGAAGGAATATGGCAGTGGCAGCTACGGATGTGAAAGGTTACCTTATTTATCAAATTGGCGCCTTGCAAGCTTTTGCCCGAGTTGAGGGCCTAGAACTGCAACATGTCAAACCACACGGCGCTTTATATAACATGGCAGTCAAGGACCCTAAATTAGCTCAGGCCATCGCAGAAGCGGTTAGGAGTTTAGATAAAGGGCTGATTCTGGTTGTTCTAGCTGGATCAGCATGGGTTAATATAGCGAAAGAGCAGGAGCTGAGGGTAGCTGGCGAAGCTTTTGCTGACCGCGCTTATTCCGCTGATGGAAGCTTAGTGCCACGTAGCCAGCCAGGTGCAGTAATAAAAGATAAAAAGGAAGTGGCTGAACGAGTGATTCGCATGATAGAAGAAGGCCGGGTAAAAGCTATCACAGGTGAAGACGTCACCATTAAGGCAGATACGATTTGCCTCCATGGCGACTCTCCAGGTGCACTAGAGCTGGCTATACATCTGCGAAGTGCGCTAGGAGACAGAGGCATTAAGGTAGTGCCTCTAGAGGAGATAGTGAAGAAATGACACTAAACCTTGAAACGCCGAAGGAAATACGGGCAAGCATTCGCAGAGGTGAATGGACTAAGTCCACCCATGGATTAGCCCCGGGATATGTTCAAGCGAACCTAGTAGTTTTGCCTCAGAAACTAGCTTTTGAATTCTTACTTTTTTGTCAGCGTAATCCCAAACCATGCCCGCTACTGGATGTCACTGAAGTCGGTGATCCAGAGCCTAAACTGGTGGCACCAGGAGCAGATTTACGTACTGATATACCAAAATACCGTGTTTATGAGTATGGCGAGTTGAAAAGGGAAGCGACTGATATTGGCCCATTCTGGCAATCAGATTCTGTTGCCTTCCTCTTAGGCTGCAGCTTGACCTTCGAAGCAGCACTCTTACAGGCAGGAATACCCCTCCGACATATCGAGGAGGAAAAAATCGTGCCCATGTATATTACCAACATCCCTTGCCAGCCCGCCGGTCGATTCCAGGGCCCAATGGTAGTGACCATGCGTCCTATACCAGAAAAGCGCGTTGTTCAGGCAATACAGATCACGGCACGGTATCCCAAGGTGCATGGCGCACCGATACATATCGGCAAGCCAGAGTCCATCGGTATCAGTAATCTCAGTCAGCCTGATTTTGGCGATGCTATCAGAATAAAGCCTGACGAGGTGCCCTTATTCTGGGCTTGTGGTGTTACTCCACAAGCTGTAGCACAAAATGCTAAATTGCCTTTGCTAATCTCACATGCACCGGGACATATGTTCATTACCGACATACTTAATGAGGAGCTGTCTTTTTGA
>JAGMBH010000169.1 GCA_023129815.1 Dehalococcoidia bacterium | reverse complement strand
GATAAAGGCATCCAATATCTCAATGAAGTGGGGGTAAAAATCCAGTCCTTAAGCCAAGACGTAGTCCGTGACGAAGCCAGGTGCACTCATTGCGGAGCTTGTATCAACCTTTGCCCCACTATCGCTTTCTCCTTAGAACCAAAAACCAGGAGGGTGCTCTTTGACCATAATAAGTGCGTCGTTTGCGGGTTATGTGTCAAGGCTTGCCCTCCCCGAGCTATGAGACTGTATTTCTGAGCGAAGTGAAGAATCTATGTACCAGCCACAGGCCTATCGCCATTGGATTAAAGATAGTGATCTAGTTTCCTTCAATGTAGTAGTAAAACAGACAGACTTATATATCCGAGCCCACCGCAACCTCAAGGAGAAAGCTCTCAAATATGCGTTAAAACACCGTGCCTCTCTTGAGAAATATATTGGGCATCACCCACTCTTCCTAACTACATTGGAGCCTTACCAGACTGAGAAAGACGCTCCAGCCATCGTTAAAGAGATGACCAAGGCATCGCAGTTAGCTGGCGTCGGTCCCATGGCAGCAGTTGCTGGCGCCATTGCTGAAGCCGTAGGCAAAGACTTGCTCCCCTTTTCACCAGAGATAATTGTGGAAAACGGTGGCGATATCTTTCTAAAGATATTGAAGAAGAGACTAGTGGGAATTTATGCCGGCCAATCTCCTTTTACAGGAACAATCGCCCTGGAAATCAAGCCTCCGGAGACCCCCTTAGGTATATGCACTTCCTCGGCAAGCATAGGTCATTCCTTGAGCCTGGGCAGTGCCGATGCCGTTATCGCACTTTCACCTTCCACTCCTTTAGCCGACGCTATAGCTACTGCTATAGGCAACGTGGTTAAAGACGCAGAAGACATTCCCAAGGCAATCAAGAAGGCTCAAAGAATAGAGGGATTACACGGCATAGTTATCATCAAGGATGACAAAATAGCAATTTGCGGCAAAGTAAAGATCGTGCCCCTTAGCTAGAGTTGCCATTTATTCCCCAACTTCACCCAAACGTACATGCTGAGCAGCTCACCACTGTGAAAACTATGCTCTTACTAACCATACTGCCAGCGGCATCAGACACTGTTACCGTAACTGTAACTTCAACTGCCCTATCCGGGGCAGTCCAGGTAATCACAGAGCCTTCTCCTGAAATCTCGCCACCGTCAGTATCATCACCGCTAGCTGACCATTCGTAGACTAGTCCGTCCCCCGCATCTGTGACAACACACTCAATTTCACAGCTTTTTGCTTTCCCGACTTTATACCCACCATCGTATTCCTTCAAATATTCATGCCCTTTGGGAGTGACAATTAAGCTCTCAATAACCGGCAGGGGATTAAGTGACACACTAACATCCAGCGGTCTCGTGGCTTCCCCACCGTAGCCATCAGTAACTACAACTGTGATATTATAAAGGCCCTCTGCATCAGGAGCAGTCCAGGTTATAACCGAACCTGTACTAGAAATATCGCCTTCGCTAGCTGCCCACTCATAATTTAACTCATCATCATCGGGGTCTTCAGCATAACATTCAATACGACAACTGCCTGAAGGAGTCACCCAATCCGCATCGGCTATCAAGCTAGTGATAGTCGGTGGATGATTGTCCTTCACGGTGATAGTTACAGAATCAGTAGCTTCACCACCATTACCATCGGTTACCCTGACCATGATATTATAGATACCTTCAGTCTCGGGGGCAGTCCAGGCAACAGTAGCTCCATCCCCATTTATATCGCCCTTGCCAGCCGACCACTCATAGCTTAGCTCATCACCATCCTCATCCGAAGCGACGCACTCAATCCAGCAACTGCCTGAAGAAGGAAGTGTCTCTGGTTCGGCTTTGAGATTAGTGATGACCGGTGGATGGTTAGCTGGCGCACAGCCGCCTATGAGAAAAATAACGGTGACCAAGACAGCAAAGGCAGCTATCCATTTACTTAGCTTGAAGAAAGCTAATTTCATTCCACATCCTCTCCTTCTCTGTAAACAAAACAGGATAAAAATCCAGAAATCTGCTCGGATAAAACACCAATATAATCAAAACCAAGAAATTAGGCAACTCTCATCCTTGGGGCTAGACTTTGTAAAGGATTCTTATCTATTCCCACCGGGATTTCCCTGATTGTGCTTCTGTTCCTGTGATCCTCCACCGGAGATTTCTCCTGGTTTGTGATGTCGCGCTTCCAATCTTTCTTGGATTCTTATTCGGGTCTCCTCGCCCACGTTACTGAATTGAAGATTGAGTTCTTCCTGATATTGTTCCATTTTCTGCTTCCCCTGAATTCTCTCAATGGCGTTCTCCAAATCAAAACTTGAATTTTCAATAGCATTAAGAATCCCCTCCTCTGCCTGCTCTGGCACCTTTTCTAATACGCTGGCTAAAACTTGTTGCTGGCGGAAGTGGTTTTCTTTTAATTTTTCAATCAATGCCTCGACATCTTTACCTTCTTCTCTTACTCTTTCCATCCTTTGAATGGCTCTTTGAAACTGCTCCTGGAATTTTTCACAGTGCTTCTCAGCAAGTTCGCATTTCCCTTTGTCGCACAGTTTCTTAATTGCCAAAGCATCCTCATTGGCAAATCTCA
>JAGMBH010000168.1 GCA_023129815.1 Dehalococcoidia bacterium | reverse complement strand
GCAAAAAGGAGACGTGCTTTCTCCTTGCTTACTTCCTCTTTGATGAAAGGCAAATCAGCATCAATAATCTCCTTCATTTTGCTTTCAATTATGGGCAAGTCTTCTTGTGTTAACGGACGTGGTAGCTCAAAATCATAATAAAAGCCATTTTCAATAGCTGGTCCAATGCCAAATTTGGCCCCGGGGAAAAGGGATTGCACGGCCTCGGCCATGATGTGAGCGGCAGAGTGACGCATCCTTTCCAATCTCTCTTCTCTATTCATTATTATTAAGCTCTTACCCTGTAACTAAATAAAAAGGCTCATGCCTAAAACGAGAGGTTTTATAAAATTAAATCCCATTGGAAATTTAAGACGTGACAAGCTGTTAGCTTTTACCTTCCGATGTTTTAGCCCTTTTTATCAGCATCCACTAATCAATTGAGAGGAAATGCTTCCCACTACAAAATAACTAACCCCCTAATTCACTCTCATATATTTATATTATCACGTTTGCCAAATATGGGCGATACTGGATTTGAACCAGTGACCTCTGCGATGTCAACGCAGCGCTCTAACCGCTGAGCTAACCGCCCCTTTTGACCGATTGTAGCAGACATATATAGGAAGTTCAAATCTTCACAATAGACGGTCATTCCACAACACCTACCTGTCATTCTGCGTTTTTCGCTGCCTCCTTGCGGAGTTTACCCTGAGTGCGATTCTTCGGTCGCTTCTCTCCCTCAGAATGACAGGAAAGCGAAGGGCTCGCAGCTTCACCTCAGGATAATAAAATAAACGGTCTTCAAGATGGCGAGAATTATAGTACGTGATATAATAGAGTTACCCTTGCCACATAATATGGGCTAAGATGATTGAGAAGGCTTTTGAAATCACTGATCATACTGCTGACGTAGGCATTATTGCTTATGGAGCTAATATTAAGCAGCTCTTTTCCAATGCTGCTTTAGCCTTGTTTAGCTTGATCACGGAGGTCGGAAGTGTTAATGAGGAATTGCGGCGCCACGTAGAGATAGTGAGTGAAGACAAAGATAGCTTACTAGTAGAATGGCTTAATGAGCTTATTTACCTCTTTGATGCCGAGCACGTTTTGTTTAGGAGATTCCATATCGAGAGTTTGACTAACAATCAGCTTAAAGCTACTTGCTATGGGGAAGATTTTGACCCTCTAAAGCACAAGATAAGGACGGGAGTAAAAGCAGCTACATACCATATGTTAAAAATAAACAAGGATGACCACGGTTATGAGGTGCAAATAATCTTTGATGTTTAAGGAGTTAAGACATGTCAAAGTGGCAAGGACAACTTGTTAAGATAGATGATTATCATTGGGAAATTCCTCAGAGCTACAAAGATGGCATGAGAGTCCCTGGTTTAATCTATGCTAGTAAAGAGATACTCGAGTCCATAGGTGCGGAACAAACACCAGAACAAGTCGCCAACGTTGCCTTTCTTCCCGGCATAATTAAATTCTCCTTTGCTATGCCAGACATCCACTGGGGCTACGGTTTCCCTATAGGTGGAGTTGCTGCCATGAGTGTTAAGGACGGTGTAATTTCCCCGGGCGGTGTGGGTTATGACATAAACTGCGGGGTAAGGTTGTTACGTACCAATCTTAATGAAGCTGAAGTAAGGCCTAAGATCGACCAGCTCGTTAACCGATTATTTGCTAATGTACCCTCTGGTTTGGGCTCTGAGGGGAAAATAAAGGTAAGCCGAAAAGAGATGAACGAATTGATAGTTGAAGGGGCCCGCTGGGCAGTAAAGCATGGCTTCGGTTCCGAGGAAGACTTAGATGCCACTGAAGAAGGTGGATGCCTGAAGGGAGCTGATCCGAGTAAGATAAGCGATAAAGCCATAAAGCGGGGTATGCCTCAAGCGGGCACATTAGGCTCAGGAAATCATTTCCTCGAGGTTCAGGTAGTGAAGGAGATTTTTGACCCTAACATAGCTAGCGTCATGGGTATTAACGAAATAGGCCAAGTATTGGTTCTCATTCACACCGGCTCTCGAGGCTTTGGTCATCAGGTATGCACTGACCATCTGAGAGTGATGGAAGGGGCGGTATCAAAGTATGGAATAAAGCTTCCTGATCGCCAGCTTGCTTGTGCCCCTATAGAATCAAAGGAAGGTAGAGACTATTTAGCTGCCATGGCATGTGCTGCCAATTATGCCTGGGTTAATCGGCAATGTATTGTTCACTGGGTTAGAGAATGTTTTTCTAAAGTCTTTGAAAAAAGTCCTGAGAAACTCGGCATGAAACAGATTTACGATGTGGCGCACAACATCGCTAAGATAGAGGAACATATGGTAAATGGGCAGAAACTCAAGGTTTGTGTACATCGCAAAGGCGCCACCAGAGCTTTCCCACCTAACCACAAGGACATTCCTCAGAGATATAAGGAGATAGGGCAGCCGGTGCTTATCCCAGGAGATATGGGGCGTTGCTCTTTCATTGCTGTGGGCACCCAGAAGGCTATGGAGGAAAGCTTTGGCTCTACCTGTCATGGTGCTGGCAGAATGCTAAGTCGCCATGCCGCTAGGCGAAGCTTGAGAGGTAAGGATGTAGCTCAAGATTTGGAGAGCAGGGGCATCACTATTAAGACAGGGAACATACCTTCCCTAGCTGAGGAAGCATCTCAGGCTTATAAGGATGTCACTGAAGTGATAGAGGTCTGCCACCAAGCCGGTATTTGTAACAAAGTAGCCATGGCCGTTCCCCTAGGCGTTATTAAAGGCTAGAGCAACATGTCATTGCGAGCGAAGCGAAGCGATCCCCAGCTTGTAATAAAGCTTCCACCTCCTCAGCTAAAAGGTAAGATGTCGCTGGAAGAAGCTATAGCTAGCCGTAGATCAGTTCGAAGATATCGCTCAGAATCATTAACACCTTCTCAGTTATCTCAGATTCTCTGGTCAGCTCAGGGTATTACTGGGGCCGGGAGACTTAGAGCAGCACCCAGCGCTGGAGCTACATATCCTCTGGAAATTTTTGCTTTTATTGGCAAACAAGGTGTCATTGCGAGCGAAGCGAAGCAACCTAAAGAGGAGCTACAAGCTGGCATTTACCACTACGATGTGGATAGTCATTCACTGGTTTTGCATCAGCCAGGGGACTTAAGGAAAGAGCTAGCTAGGGCAGCTCTGGATCAGGGATTCATTGCCAATGCTCCACTGGATATCGTTATCTGTGCCCTTTATCCCAGGACCTCCTATAGATATGGCCGGCGCGGGGAAAGATATGTTCACATGGAAGTAGGGCATGTCGGGGAAAACATCCACCTTCAAGCTGTAGCTCTGGGCTTGGCCACAGTGGAAGTCGGTGCATTTGATGATGAGGAAGTAAGAAAGGTTCTGGGGTTGGAGGAGCAGATTAAACCTCTATATATCATGCCTATTGGCAACCCGCTGTAAAGAGAGGCAAAATTGTTTTTTCATACTTACCCTTCACAAATTTCCGATGACTGTTTTCTCTTAGCTTCTTGTGGATAAAATAAATTGGCGAAGCGGAATTTGGACGGAGCGGAGCATAGTTTTTAATACCCTGTTGTATGAAGTTGGTCGCCTTTATTCCAAAGCAATTCTGTTCAAAACAAATTCCTTCATTTTCTCTGCTATTTCAAAAGCTTCTTTTGCTTCTTCTAAAGTCGGCTCAAGTAGCTCCTCCGGGTAGCGAACATCAATAGCATAATCAGTAAGTTTATCCGCTTCCTCCTTAAATGCAGAGATCTTCTTGTCTTTATTCTCGCACTTCGTGATTAATTCTCCGATTTCATGAGTCTTAGTAAATGGAATACCAAGAACGACCAGGTACGCTTTTAAGGACTTCTCAACGGCTTGCTAGCAATGAAAACAAATACTCTCTGTTACTGCATCCGAGAATGAGAGTTCATGTTCGGCTGTCAGCAAATCCTTCTTTGTTTTCATATATAACCCTTCCTCTTCCCATTATGCTCGTAATGAACGCCTCTTTTACTTCTTTCCATTCAGCAATTTCCTCTTGAGTATAAACAAGGATATCCTTAGGGATGTCAGTAACCCCCCATAAGTGCTTTCTAATCTCTCTTGCTCTCTGGTATCTTGGCCGCTCACTACTTTTTACTATTACTAACAAGTCCAGGTCGCTCTCTTCACTTGGAGTCCCATAAGCATAAGAACCAAAAAGAATGATCTTCTCGGGCTTATAGTTAGTCGCTACCCTCTCAATAATTTCCTCTATTTGTTTCTGTGAGATCACTTACTCACCTCAAGCGACCAATTATGCATAACGTTTTGAGCGTATCTGAAGTCTTGCTAAGCAGGATTTGGGCGAAGTGAAACGAAGTCAGATACGCTCTGTTATACGATGTGCGAGCAATTTTTCTACCCGTAAATTAATCTCATAAGGCAAACAAGTAAAGCAACACTTACGATGCCATAGAAGCTTGGAAATATATATTTAAGCCTAATAAATCTCCAGATGCCAGATTTTACTCGGAGACCCGCAAATTCTTTCATACCTAATTTTTCAGCTATCTTTTCGTTTCTGTTAACATAATCTTCTATTACTGCTTCGATTTTTAAAGATAGAAGGAAATTAATCACCGAAAATATCAAAAGAAAGGAAATCATATAGGGGGCAAAAAGTTTGAAATTGGTATTGAGATTAATATTAGTGAACGCATAGAATATAGCTGCTAGGATTACTACATATGCATTTAGACATAATATCCTCTCATTTTCAACATGTCTGATGTGAAGCCAATTTTGCTCAAAAATGGTCAAAAGTATATTGTCATTTTCCTTTGTGGGGTTATTCTTCATATTCTTCAAATCCTGTGAATCATTTTTAACATTGTGCACCATTTTCTAAACCTCTTGCGAGCATTTCGTATAACTTGTTCATATCTGCAGTACTTCGTCTATATCGCTAATTTTGGAGTATATACGAAGTAATTGGGCTATGTTTCCTTTGGGCGTTTCGTTTGGTTTTCTGAAATTGCACACCTTCATTTCTTCGATCCATTTGCTTGGGTGGGCAGGCCGCCTTCTAACTTACCTAAATTCCTAGCCAGCCAGAATGTAGTGCCCATATTTGTAGCAAGAAGCACAGCTAATATAGTTAGCGCGATAGTCAAATTTTATCCCTCCTTTGTTTTACTAGCCAATATTCTATGCTATCTGCTAATGCTAGCCAGCTAGCTTCAATGATATTAGTTGAACTGCCTACAGTTCTCCAGTGCTCTCTGCCATCGCTGGATTCAAGCAGCACTCGCACTTGAGAGGCAGTGCCAGCGGTTTCCTCGAGTATGCGCACTTTGTAATCGGTGAGCTCTACAGCAGTCAAGTCAGGATAGAATTGAATCAAAGCTTTGCGTAAAGCCTGGTCAAGTGCATTAACCGGTCCATTACCTTCGGCAGCAGTATGTACTATCCTGTCATCTACTTTCACCTTGATAGTAGCTTCTGATAATGGCTCTTCCTGCTTTCCACTACTAGGAGGGCGGCGGCGTTTCTCCACCACTACCATAAAATCAACTAGCTCGAAAGGTGGGCGATAATTTGGTTGGGCACGGTAGAGTAAAAGGTCGAATGATGCTTCAGCGCTATCATATTGAAAGCCTTGCTTTTCTAACGACTTAATTTGCTTTAGCACCTTTTCGATTTCCTCGCCTTTGGGAATGGGTAGTTTACGCTCCTTAGCTTTGTAGATAATATTCCCTTTCCCCGCTAGCTCAGAGATAACAACATGAGGGCGATTACCTACTAATTCAGGATTTATATGCTGGTAACTATCTTCCCATTTTGTTAAAGCGGAAACATGGACTCCACCTTTATGGGTAAAGGCATTGGCACCTACGTAAGGAAGCCGAGCGTAATGAGGCAAGTTAGCTAGCTCAGATATATAGCGGGAGATATCGCTTAATTTGTTTAGCTGCTCCTGGGTAACACAATCAATGCCCATCTTAAGCTTCAGAGTGGGAATGATAGAACAAAGGTTGGCGTTGCCACAGCGTTCACCATAGCCATTAATAGTTCCCTGAATCTGAATGACTCCCGCTTCAATAGCAGCTAAAGAGTTAGCTACAGCAAGTTCAGCATCATTGTGGGCATGAATGCCTAGGGGAACAGAAGTCACTTTTTGCACCGCTTTAATAGCCTCTGCTATTTGCTGAGGTAAAGTGCCACCATTGGTATCGCAAAGCACCACACACTCCGCACCAGCTTTAGCGGCAGCAGTTATTACAGCAAGGCTATACTCAGGATTTGTTCTATAGCCATCGAAAAAATGCTCGGCATCAAAGAAAACCCTTAGCCCTTTTGAATTAAGGTAACTTATGGAGTCTGTGATCATGCTGAGGTTTTCTTCCAATGTGGTTTCTAGAACTTGTGTTACTTGCTTATCCCAGGCTTTTCCTACAATGGTGACCGCCTTGGTTTTAGCCTCTAATAGAGCCTGGAGGTTGACATCTTCATCTGCCTTACAATGGGAACGCCTGGTGCTGCCAAAGGCAACCAGTGCTGAATGCCTCAAGCTAAAATCTTGTGCCTTGGCAAAGAATTCAGTATCTTTGGGGTTAGAGCCAGGCCAACCACCTTCGATGAAATCGATGCCAAGCTCGTCTAATTTCTGGGCAATCTTCAGCTTATCCTCAACAGAGAAGGAAATCCCTTCCTGTTGGGCACCGTCTCTTAAAGTTGTGTCATAAAGCTGCACTGGCCTCATCAATCCTCTCCCTATGAAACCCTTGTAATATCCTTTTCATCATCATAATCCTTGCTATCAAAACTTGCTATGCGCACAATGCCTTTTTGCCTCATTAATGAAATATTGATCACGTCAACAAAATCTTTATTCCCCTCGTACTTTTTGTACAAATTTACAGCGTCATTTAAACTGCTCTCATCCAAACTTAATACTTCAACCCTATATACTTTGATTACATTTAGTATTTGCTCGACTTTTCTAAAAGCGTCTTGTTTCCTAAGTCGTCGCCCGGGGCTGTGAATGAAACTCGCTGTCTCTATAAGGACGGCATCAGAAGTAAATAACCTTCTATATTTGCTGCGCTTTATCAGCTCTTTGAAAAACACCTCTTGAGCGCGAGTATGATTATCATCGTCGTCAAAGACTAACGCTATAAACAAGCCAGTATCAATATAAGCTTCAGCCAACAGTTTAAACCTCAGACAGGTCTTTCTCTGACAGCTTCGGGTCTCCAGAGGGGCCGACTACCTTAGCTAGCTCGTCCAAGGGACTTTTTGGCTGATATAATGATTTCAATTCTTCCATCACCTCCTCAACAGGCACGCCAAGCCTTACTTTATGAGCTGTAGTGCCCTCATCAGTTTTGTCTGTCACATATACCGATACTTCACCCTCGTCAATTATCCCCAGCTTAACCCTAGCCCACAATTCCAGTATCAAGCGATCTGAGTGAGTAGTTATTAGCAATTGCTTCCCATCGGCTATTGACTCAATAAACATATCAGTCAGAACACTTATAGCCCCAGGATGTAAATGTATTTCAGGCTCCTCAATCATTACTAGGCTATCAGATGGCGAGAGGAAGCATTGACCTATAATTGGAATTAGTTGATTTAACCCAAAGCCACAGTCAACCATGTCAACATCAACCTTTAACTTATTATCTTTGAACTGTAAATATGACTCAGTGCCTCTAATCCTAGACATTACATCTTCGGCACCAAATTCTTTAGCCCACCTTGCTATCCAAGAGAAAGCGGGCTTATTATTGCTATAAATGTGGTGAAGCAAGCTTAAGGTATCTTCGCTTTTCGGCTGGAAAGCCTCGGTCTCGTGTGTTCTTAAGCCCTGCCGCCACTCGGATACACCCCTCATCACCGAAAAATAGCGAACCTTAGATAACCTGTCACCGATAGCATCAGCTAGCTTGTTTACTAGTTCCGTAGCATAAGGAGCCTCCTCGATTTCACTAGCCCTCCACCCAAGCTGGTTTGCTGGACCCAGAATTTTGGCTACACCATCGTGAATTGGATACCTTTTATCTAGAAAAGCAAACTTGATAAAATATCCTCTGTCAGAAAAGGTACGGCATAGCTCTGTTTTATCGTGGAATTTAAGACTTTGCATTATTTTTTGGACGTTTCTCCCTATCCTCAAGTAATATTCAACCTCTGAAAGGTCCTGGCTCCTGTAAGGGCTCTCCTTGATAATCCCGGTCAAATTACTTATCTCCTCGCCGCTTAATCTGAACTTGAGCGAAAACCCCATTTCACTATTCCTATCCATCTTATATACTACGTTCTCAAATCCGTTTAGCTTTACCAGATTTCCTTGATATCTTGGCCGTTCACCAGCTGATTGGGCAATAAATGCTATTGCCTGAAGTATCGATGACTTACCTGAATTATTTGGACCTATTAAAACATTGAGTTTAGAGAAATTGTCTATCTCCACCTCTCTCAAACACTTGAAATTGCTAATAGTTATTGATTGAAGCATTGCATCACCTCCTTCTAGCCTCCTACCTTCCCGGCAATCAAATCTCCCATTTCCTTTGTCCCCACCTTGATTTTGCCTTCTGACATTATATCGTAAGTTCGGTAGCCCTGCTCCAAGGTAGCAAGAACAGCATTTTCTATTTCTTGGGCTTCAGTTTCCAACTCAAAGGAATAGCGAAACATCATAGCTACACTTGAAATGGTAGCAATAGGGTTAGCTAGATTTTGTCCTGCCCGACTTGGAGCGCTGCCATGGATCGGCTCATACATACCAAAGGTCTTCCCTTTAGGAATTCCAGCCAAGCTAGCCGAAGGCAACATGCCCATGGAGCCAGCCAGCATTGAAGCCTCGTCAGTGAGAATATCTCCGAATGTGTTTTCGGTAACCAAAACATCTAAATCAGCAGGACGTTGGATAAGTCGCATGGCACAGGCATCTACTAACATATGTTGAAGCTCGATATCAGGATAGTCAACAGAAATTTCTATGGCAATTTGCCGCCATAACCTGGATGACTGAAGGACATTGGCTTTATCAACCGAGATTAGCTTTTTAGATCGGGTGCGGGCTAATTCAAAACCAACCCTCAATATGCGCTCAATCTCTGCTTCAGAATAAGCCATGGTATCAACAGCCTGTCTTCCCTCTGGAGTTTGCCACTGCTTCTTGGGTTGGCCAAAATAAAGCCCGCCGGTAAGCTCTCTAACAAAAATTAAATCAACACCTTGAACCACATTGGGCTTAAGGTTGGTGGAGTTAACCAGCATAGGTAAAACTTTTACCGGACGCAAATTGGCAAATAAACCTAGTTCTTTTCTCAAGGCTAAAAGTCCATCTTCCGGACGGACTTTAGCTCGAGGATCGTCCCATTTGGGACCACCAACTGCCCCCAATAGTACAGCATCACATTGTTTGCACATGTCTACCGTTTCCTGGCTAAGAGCTGTACCTGAGACATCTATGGCACAGCCACCTACCAAGCCTTGGTGTAAAAGAAATTTGTGCCTGAATCTTTCAGCTACTGCCTGTAAAATTTTCGTTGCCTCAGCTACACCCTCGGGACCGATGCCGTCGCCAGGTAAAACTGCGACATTAAAATCCATTCTATTTGCCCCCTAAAATCCCTCTCCCTTGAAGGGAGAGGATTAAGGTGAGGGTGAATCCCCTCCCCTCTTTTTAGTATATTCAATCAATCCACCAGCATTAATGATCCCCATCATAAATTCGGGGTAAGGATTAGCCATAAATGTCTTATGCTTGGAAATGTTCTTAATTTCCCAACTCGACAGATCTACTTCTAGTATATCGCCATCTTCTATTTCATTTGCTGCTTCAGCACATTCCAGAAGAGGCAAGCCAATATTGATGGCATTACGGAAGAAAATGCGAGCGAAGCTTTGGGCGATAACACAAGAAATGCCGCATGCTTTAATAGCCAAAGGAGCATGCTCCCGAGATGAACCATAGCCAAAATTAGCGGTGGCCACTATAATATCTCCGGGCGTTACTTTGGTGATAAATTCAGGGGCAATATCCTCCATACATTGCTTTGCTAGCTTCTCAGGCTCAGAAATATTGAGGTAGCGCGCTGGAATGATAGCATCGGTATCAAC
>JAGMBH010000167.1 GCA_023129815.1 Dehalococcoidia bacterium | reverse complement strand
CTTTCTTTAAGTGGCTTAAAGGTTATGTCTGACTCCGCCCCGGGTAGAGGAGCTACAGGTTCTGTGAGCAAAAATTCTCCTCTTTCTATCCAGCCTTTCAAGATATTGGCAATCTCTATTGCCTTAGGATAGCTGGATAAGGATGCCGTGGGCACATCTTTTCCTTGAATGGTTATATGTCCCCTTTTGAGTTCAGCGTAGCTAACCTCTGCTAAAATATCTGGCTTCCTTTGTGGATAGGCTTCAGAGTAGTCCACAATGGGAGCAAAGATAGCAGCATCGCTTACCATAGTATAGCGTAGGATTTCCTCGGATAGTATGGGTATGGGAATGCCTATGCCCACAGTTAGCGTACAGCCGTAGCCAAGCATGCTTGTTCCGACTAACCATTCCGGTTTCATCTGTTTCAGATCACCGATGAGTGCCAAGGTTCCAGCAGGCCCTTTAGGTGTGCCGTTGTCTGTGCGCAAAACGTGTGGATTATGCTGTGTGCCATGCCAGGCAACATAGCCAATGCCGCCACCAAGAAATACCCTGGTTCCTATGCCTATAGTTTTGTAATAAGGGTCGTTGAGCAAGGGGGAAAGCTCTCCTGAGGTACAATAATTGGCGTTGCCCAATTCTGGCTTTAGCACCCCCATGTAAGTGTAAATCGTTTCATCTGACAAGTTCACACCGACATCATAATTCTGATAGGCATTTCTGACATTAAACAGAATGGCATTATTGATGTCTTTGAGATTGATCCATGTTTCTAGCTTTTTCTCGGGATAGCAATCTGTGCCATAAGCAGTGGCTATTAGCCTGATATCTTTTCCGGCCACAAGTTCCTCAACGACATGTCCACCGCCGTAGTTAAATTCGCCGGGATAAAATTTATTTCTGGGGTCATCGTCAGGGAGAGCAGTTGCTCCGAGAAAGACATCCACTGCAGCTAACCCGGTGTAGACTGGAACATCATTAAGGTAAACCTTGCCACCGCCGAGTTTTATTCTGGGTTTGGAGTGGCCGATATTGAGGAAGACACCTGAAGAGCACATGGGGCTGAAAGTGCCAGTGGTGACGACATCAATTTCCTCTGCTGCCTGTCTGCCACCTTTTTCCCTGGTGATGTCAATCACCTCTTCGGCAGTGACCACCACTGCCTTGCCCCTTTTAATTTTCTCATTGATTTCAGCGATTGTTTTTGACATAATAATTCTAGCAACTCCGCTTGTCATTCTGACCCTGAACAAAGTGAAGGGGAAGAATCTAGAGACCCTTCACTAGCCTCTTCGCTTTGCTCAGAGCTTTGGTTCAGGGTGACAATTAAAATCTTCTTGACATAATAATTCTAGCCTTGTTTGAGCAACTCTATAGCTAATTTAGCTGCCTTTTTGCCTGATAGCAGCATGCCACCGAATATTGGCCCCATTCTTGGGGAGCCAAAGACAGCAGTAGCGGCCATACCGGCGACTATTAATCCAGGGTAAACCTCCTTGGTATTTTCGGGGACTTTCTTTTCAGCTACCTCAGCCCACATTGATTTTTCTCCAATTATCTTTCCGGTTGTTGTCCTCAGCTTCCCTCCTACTTTCTCAGTGACCAGGCGACAAATCTCACAGTCATGCCCGGTAGCATCTATCACCAGTTTTGACCTTATGGCTAAAGGGTCAATATGCAAGTTCGCCATGGAAACAGGGCTCCAGTTTAACACCAGGCCGCTAACTCTGTCAGCTTCTCTGATGACTACATCCACAACGCTGATTAGATTAAATATCCTGGCTCCAGCTTTTACAGCTAGAGAACAAAGGGTTGAGGCCACTTCTACAGCATTGGCGACATAATAGCCCTTCTGGTATTCGGTGGTGGTAATGCCAAATTCATCTAAGATTTCTTTACCCTCAGGTTGGACTACAATTTTGTTGAACATCATGCCACCTCCCCATATGCCTCCGCCAACACTTAACTTCCTCTCAAATATGGCTATTTTAACCTTTTCCTTTGCCAGGTAGTAAGCGGCAGTCATTCCTGCTGGGCCAGCACCCACTATAGCAACATCGAGTTCCATTGCCTCAAGCAGGTCTTTTATATAGCTCTCAGCTATGGCCTTGGAAATAGTGACCTCATCCATTATTCTTAGCTATTAGCCATCA
>JAGMBH010000166.1 GCA_023129815.1 Dehalococcoidia bacterium | reverse complement strand
TTGGTTTTGATGACTATAAGGCTTTCCTGGGCTGAATCGAGCTTGCCTTGCCACCAGAAGAGTGAGTCTACCTTAGGCACAATATTTACACAGGCAGCCTTCCTTTGATTAAGTAGCTGGTCAGCTATCCTGTGAGCTTCTTCCTCGCTACCGGTGGTTATAAGAACGATTATCTTACCTGCCTCCATTAGCTTTTGCCTTAAAGCGATAGCAGTATTATTGCACTTTGGGCTGTGTTGTTCTTTCGGCAACGGCAAATCTCCTGCCATCAATATGCATCACTGGCTTCACCCGGGAAACATCGAGCTCTCCTTGCTTGAGAAATTCATTTTGGCACTCTACATTGATTACCTTTCCCACTACAAGGATGTGATCTCCTGCCTCCCTCTCAAACTCAAGTTGGCATTCAATCCAAGCAAGGCACTCCTTGATGCCGGGTGCCTTAACCATCCTGGACTTTCTTTCGCTAAGGCCGGACTCAATTATTTCATTCACCCCCTTTGGAAATGGTTTGGAGCAAATCCAAAGATTATCCAAAAGTTGCTCCGGCACAATGTTTAGCACAAATTCATGGGTTTCCCTCACATTAGCTAAAGTATGTCGCTGTGGTGCTGCGGCAAAAAGCACCAAAGGTGGGTTAGAAGAGACGGGGGTAACAAAACTAAATGGTGCGGCATTTGGTTTGCCCTCTTTGTCTATAGTCGAGATGAGAACTGTCCATCTGGGTGACAGGATTTGGTAAAAGTTTTCTGCCTTTACTTTCATGTCTCCTCCTTTTATTTAGAATTTATATCATCGAAAAGCACCAGCCCAAAACCAAAGCCATTATAGCAATGACCATTAAATAAGCAAGCAGGGTCTTGCCGCCGAATTCTTTTCTCAGAACAAGGATAGTTCCCCAACTGGTAATCGGACCTACTAAGAGCAGCACCATCCCGGCGCCGATGTTCATACCCTGCGAAACGAATGCATGAACCAGGGGAACACTAGCTGTGGAGCAGATATACATCAAAAGTCCAAAAACAAGGCTGAATAGATACCCTAATCCGCCGCTGAGGTAGCTTCCCACGAATTTCCCTATAGGTGTAATCGCTGCCACCAGAGCTGCCAGGGCCAGACCAAGAAGCAGCTCAGGGCCGATCTCCTTCACCATATCCACAAAGGCATACCTGAAAACAGAGATCAATCTCTCCTTGGCACCCTGCGCATGCTCGCCGGCGTATTTCTGCGCTTCCTTCTCAAAGGTCGCCTGGCAACGGGGAGAGCAAAAGTAATAGCTCTTGCCTTCATACTCACTTGTTAATCCTTTTTCTGTATCCACGCTCATGCCACAAACGGGATCTGTAGCAATCTCTGCTTTCTGAAGGGAGTTTGCCAAACCCTTGGACTCAAACTTGATAAGGTTGCCGATAGCACCCATAACCAACCCCATCAAAATCACGGCAAAGAATATAAACACGGTGAACTTTATCCCCAGCAAGGCATAGCAAACCAAGAGAGCGCTTACTGAGGTAGCCGGTGTTGCCACCAGGAAGGCTAAAACTGGGCCTAACCTCGCCCCCTTCTGATGTAGGCTCACCGCCACCGGAAGAGAGCCAAAGCAGCAAATGGGAAGGACTGTCCCAGCGAGGGTGGAATAGAGAAGAGGCTTTATTCCCCGCCCGCCGAGGTGTCTTTCTACCAACCCCGTGGGAACAAATTCGTGGATCAAGCCACTGAGGAAAAACCCTATCGCCAGGAAGGGCAATACCTCGATAAGGTAATGCTTAAATACAACGAAAAACTGGGCTATCAATTACTTGCTTCCTCGCTGTCACCATCGGCGTATTGAAGCTGTGGTTGGTAAAAGAACCCCCTTGTCTTCCTACAGAGCCATACCAAAAAGAGCATAAAGGGGACTTCCGTGAGAACGCCAACAACTGTAGCCAGCGCTGCTCCTGAAGAGAGGCCAAATACGGTTGTTGCTACGGCAACGGCTACCTCAAAGTGATTGCTTCCAGCGATTATTGCTGTTGGTGCCGCATCCTCGTAGGAGAGGCGAATAGGTTTAGAGATGAGGTAGGTGAGGGCAAAGACAAAAAGGATATTTAAGAATATCCCGACGGCAATCATACCCACGGCTGCCGGAAGTTCCGTGATTATGTTTCCCTGCAGACTGAATAGGATCACCAGGGTGATGAGGAGGGCGGTTATCGACACGGTCCGCAGGGGAGGAACGAGTTTTGTTTCAAACCATACTATACCTCTTCTTTTAATCGTCTGAGTTCTGGTGAAGTAGCCACATAAGAGAGGGAGACAAATATAGACTGCCACGGAAAAGGCTATCGTTTTCCAGGGTATGACAATTCCCGAAATTCCCAGGAGAAACTGGGCCAGCGGGGCATAGAGGAGCACCATTGAGAGCGAGTTTATGGCAGTCATTACCAGCGTATGCCCCATATCCCCTTTTGCCAGATAGCTCCACATCAAAACCATAGCAGTGCAGGGGGCAACTCCAAGAAGAATCATCCCTGCTCGGTATTCTTGGGCCACTTCAGGAGATAAGAAATCCTTGAAGACTATGCCCATGAACAGCCAGGCGAAGAAAGCCATGGTGAAGGGTTTTATGGCCCAATTAGCAACAAGAGTGGTGATTATTGGCTTTGGGGTTCTGACTGCCTTTGCCACCTGGCTGAAATCTATCTGTACCATTATGGGATAGATCATCAGGAACAGGCAGACAGCAACCGGGATAGAGACGTTGGCAACAGTTAGCCCACCTAATATATCGGAGATTTGAGGGAAAACCTTTCCTATCCCTATCCCGGCACCAATACAAAGTGCTACCCACAGGCTCAAGTATTTCTCCCAAACTCCAAGCCTTCTCTCCCTTTCTTGGGCCATATTGCGTCTCATTTTCTCAACTTACATGCCTTCACAGTAATGCTCAGAAGCTTTTCTATAGCTCCGTTTCCCTTACTCTCTATATAGAATTCTCTGCTGGACACCACCATCACATCCTCGAAGCCGGCTTTTTTTACCTCGCCCAAGTATTCCTGCTGCTCTAAAGCCCCGGCGATACATCCTGTCCAGGCATCAAGGTCATTCTTTATCTCATCGGGGAGTTCTCTCTCAGAAACTATATCAGAGACTATGAGTCTTCCCCCGGGCTTCAGAGCCTGGTAAGCCTCCCGGAAGACTTTAGATTTATCTGGTGATAGATTGATAACGCAGTTACTGATAACGACATCCACAGATTCATCCTCGATGGGAAGTTTCTCAATTTCCCCTAGGCGAAACTCTACATTATAGTAGCCATAATTCCTGGCGATACCTTTTGCCTTGTCTACCATTTCCTGCGTCATATCAACTCCGATAACCCTGCCGGTGGGGCCAACCTTATTAGCTGCCAAGAATACATCTACCCCTGCCCCCGACCCTAAATCCAGGACTACCTCGCCCGGTTTCAGGGCTGCTATAGCGGTGGGATTACTACAACCCAAACCTATAACCGCCTCTTCTGGAATATGTTCCAAATCCTCTCTCAAGTATCCGATAGCCTCAACTTGGGACAGGGGGCTGGCTCCGCAAGCACAACTTGGGCAACAGATCTGTTGGTCTTGCTTAGCTATTTGAGCGTATCTCCTCTTCACCACTTCCTTGATTTTCTTCTCTTCCATAATTCATCTCCTGACACTTACACAGCGATAGCTCTTTCATCAGGACTTCGCTATCAATAATTAACTTGGCTAACCTATCGTTCGTGATCTCATAGTAAACCTTCTGAGTCTCTTGTCTGTCCTTCACGATGTTGCACTTCTTAAGGGCTTTGAGGTGGTGGGAAATGAGGGATTGTTCTTTATTCAGAACCCTGGCGAGTTCACCAACACATCTCTCACCCTTAGTCAGCAGCTTAAGTATTTGGAGTCGCGTAGGCTCCCCAATGCACCTCAAAAATCTTGCCTGATTCTCCTCTGCCGTCATATGAACCCTTGTTTATATGAATTGTAATTCATATATGAAGTGGAGTCAAAAATCGTTAACCCGGAATAATGCGTGAGATATCTATTGGACTGTATGACATGACAAGAAAACAAAGCTAGATATTATTTGTGGTTATCTCAAAATTCCAAGGCTAGGTCTACTTCTTTAGTTTGTGGTGCTCTTTAAGCATACACTTATCCAGGGGGCTACCTTTCCGGAGTGGAAAGCTCAAACATCCCTTCCAGTGCTTTTCTGGCACCCTGGCAAACATTGTCATCTACTATTTTCCTGGCGAGTTCCAAGGAATCTCCAACAAAGTCCGCCATTCTCTGAACTTCAGGACGAACATAATTATGGGCGAGTATAACGGCATTCCTATCCCTTTTCAGCTTCAAAATCTTTTCCACTAAAGACAAATCTCTATTGGTTTTCAACATAGCTTACTTCTTTCCTGAGGTCTGTCTTGGTTGATAAGGGTTAACATGGACCATGACATCCTGCACATGCTCAATCTTGTTCTGGAGTTTGTTTTTTACTTCGGAGGCAACCTGATGACCTTGCTCCACAGTGAGGTTGCTGTCCACAGCTACTTCTATATCAATGGTAAAGGTAGAACCGCGGCGATGTGCTCTGATACTATCGATTGCTTTAACCCCTCCAACCTCTAGGACTGTGGCTCTGATCCTATCTAAAACTGCTGGCTCTGGTCTTTCATCCATCAAGATTCCAACGTTTGAACGGAGAAGGGGGAGAGACATCTTAACAATAAAGGCTGAGACCACAAGTCCCGCTATGGGGTCTAAATATTGAAAAGCCAGCCTTGCTCCAAGTATGCCAGCCAAAGCAGCCACTGAGGAATAAGCATCTGAGCGGTGATCCCAGGCATTGGTGATAACGGCTGGGCTATTGTTCCTCTTTCCTACCTTGAGCGTATAACGAAACATCCCCTCCTTTATGACTATGGAAGTGGCAGCTGCTGC
>JAGMBH010000165.1 GCA_023129815.1 Dehalococcoidia bacterium | reverse complement strand
AGAAAGGCGGCAATAGTTTCTGCATTGGCATGACCGTAAGGATGGCTCTCGTCTGGCGGTCTTTCTCCAATTCGTAGGCCTACATAAACAGTTCCGGTGGCAAGGCAGTCGGACATGGAGTGAATAGCGTCGGCTATCATGGCATAGCTGAAACCGAATATGCCGGCAAGCATCTTGAAGATTGCTAGAGCTACATTGGTGACAAGCCCTACCAAGGTGCAGGTTTTAGAATCGAGCAGATTGATTTTCGGCATGAACTTTTATCCTCTCTCTAGCCTTAACAAACCCATCCTAGGTTACCTTAGCAAATAATTCTCTGTGGAGTGGGTGGGGCTTACGGAGTTTGACTTTGTGGTTTTCGTCTTAGAGTTCTTTTTTGAGTATCTTCTCTTTGAGGGTCTTCCACTGGTCTTTAGTGAGAATGCAGGTATTGTCTTTCTCTCCTATTTCCACTTGCTCATCAGTTATCCTGACTACTGGGCAGCAGGAGCCTTTGCTGCATAGGCTTACGATTTTCATGTTTTTAGCCTCCTTTCGTTTGAAAATTTAGAACCCTCGTTGGCCCCACCCGCTTAAGAAAAACCCTAGGGCAATATTTCGAAAAGATAATCCCTTCTTACCCTGATCACTGCAACATTGCAACTGACCTTGATGAGATTGCTTCGCTTTCGGCTCGCAATGACGTGGTAAGGTGTCATCTTAATATGCCTCTCACGATAACGTCAACCGCTTCCTCCTCATTTAATCCCCTTGCCATCAATGTTTGCATCTGCTTCTTATCTATACTACCTATAGCGGCTTCATGAGTAACCTTTGCCTGCTCATTCTTCACATATACTATTGGTATTGCTCTTGCTATCACTCCTTTTCCATTCACGATTTCGAGGCAGTCAACATGACCTCTGGCAAAAGGGGCATTGCCGTACGTTTCGCCCATAACCACTGCTTTGGCGTTATCGTTTAATACCAGACGACTTTTTGCCAAACCCCTGGCTCCCCTTCCATCAAGGTGGATTTTCTCTACGATTTTTATATCGTCTTCCTTTTTACCAAAGATCTTTACTAAAAGCTCATTTATGCTTTTCTCATCACCAAAAATCTCAAAGTCGTAGTCCAACATGCCCACGCAGCCTTCGATCAAGGTGAAGGTGCTTTGCCAGACACCTTGCTTACCTACCTCGATTTTTGCCTTTGGGATAACCTTAACCCCGCCGGATTCCCCATGATAATGAGTTTCTTGGTAGCAAAACTTGGCGTTATTCCCAATTTTTATATCGGCGTCCATTTTATGTATTACATTGATGGCATTGGGGAAAATGCAATGGGCAATCACGGTTACCTCGCTATTGGCTTGTGCCTCTACTCTCAATATAATTTCCTGCAGCCCCTCCTTAGGCAAAACACCAAAGCATAAGTGGACGGGGTATTTGATTTTCGCCCCTTCCTCCACTAAAAAGTAGATATTAACACCAGTTTCTGTCTCTTCTGTCTCTACTTTTATCCCTTTGACTTCGTTAGCACTGAGGACTCTATTTTTATGGATAATAAGATTGCCTACTTCCTTGCTTCTTAAGGCATCAAGACTCCCACCTGCCTTACCGTAGGCTTCGAGTATCGCCTCGTATTCATTGGCCACAATCATTTCTTAAGCTCCCTCATAACCTGGCTCACCGATGTGGTCACATGTCCGGCAATTATTCTTAAACCACTGACACATCTCCTCTGGTGCTCCGGTATTAATTATCTTTCCGGCACACATCACAGAGACCCCATTTGCTATTTCTATGCCTGTTTCACTATGCGTGATTAAAAGCACCGCAGAGCCTTGCTTACTCATTTCAACTATCCCATTCATGATATGGGGCAGTGAGATTACATCTATGCCAGAATCAGGCTCGTCTAAAATAGCCAATTTCGGTTTCATAGCCAGGACGGAGGCAAGCTCCACCCTTTTTCTCTCTCCTCCGCTTAGGCTCACATCAACGGCTCGATTTAGATATTCTGCTGGGGAAAGCCCGACCATCCAGAGATAACTTTCGCTCTCGTTTGAGTCCAAATTCCTGCTTAACTTCAAATATTCCTTTATGCTAAGCCCTTCAAACTTTGCCGGCTCTTGCCAGGCCAGAGTTATCCCCATCCTTGCCCTCTCTGAAATTGTGCACTTGGTGATATCTCGACCTTCAAATATTATGCTTCCCTCATCTGGGTAACCTATCCCCATTAGTAAGTTAGCCAGCGTTGTCTTTCCAGTCCCGTTTACCCCCAATAAGCCATGTATCTTGCCTTTCTTCACTTCTAGATTTAAACCGTTGATTACAGGCTTGCCATTTAGCGTTAGTTTAAGCCCTTTTACTTCTAACACTTGCTCATTCTCCTTTGGTTTCAATCGCCGATGGCACTATCTTTTGCAAGCAGCACAGCTTACAGCAGAGCATGTACTGCAAGGTGAGCTTCCACCGATCGAGGCAGATACATCTTCCGTCTCTTTAGAA
>JAGMBH010000164.1 GCA_023129815.1 Dehalococcoidia bacterium | reverse complement strand
GTGCCCACAGTAGGTTATCAGATTACCTCTTCGCAGAGCAGAAGCCTATTTTATACCGGTGATACAGGTCCGGGGCTAACTGATTGCTGGCAGCATGTTTCCCCTAAACTACTTATTACTGAGGTTACGGCACCCAATGAATTTAGTGGTGAGCTTACAAGAAGCGGCCATCTTTCCCCTCAGTCTCTAAAAGAGGAGCTTACTCAATTTCGCCAGCTCAAGGGATATTTACCACGAGTCATCATCATTCATATTGCGCCTCCATATGAGCAGAAGGTGAAAGAAGAGATAGCCCAGGTAGCTGAAGAGCTGAGAGCAGACATAAGCTTGGGCTATGAAGGCCTGAAGGTTACTTTGTAATAAGCGATTTACTTCCAATCGTAGCTAGATCTAATCTTAAGGCTTCGATTAAGTTAGTTTCGACAGTATATTTTGCTCTTGCTATTGCCTTGCTCACTTGTTTTGCTCGGCTATGCCCATGCATTAAATGAACTACGCCATTGACCCCCCACAGCAGACCTCCGCCGTCGCTTTCGTTTTCAGTTATTTTGGTAAACGAACTCATCTGGTCAAGCAATTTCTTAACCGAACCAGCTAATGGCAAACTACCCAACCTGCCTTTTAGCCACCTGACAATATAATGCCCTAAGCTTTCATAAAACTTCATTAGTATGTTGCCTACGGTGCCATCACAGACAATAACATTAACCCGCCCGCTAAGAACATCACAGCCTTCTATGGTGCCAATAAAATCCAAGCCACTATCTCTAAGGAGTGAATAGCTCTCCTGAATCAACTTGTTGCCTTTACCCTCTTCTTGCCCAATGCTTAGGAGAGCTACCCTGGGTTGGTTAATATTAAGTAATCTCTTGGCATAGACAGAACCTATGACTGCGAAGGAAAGCAAGTGATGTGGCTTACAATCGATATTAGCTCCACCATCTACAAGCACTGTGTTGGGAGCAAAACCAACAAGAGGTACGCAGAGTACGGGGCGTTCTATTCCTGGCATCAGGCCGAGGGACCTAATAGCACTAACAGATGCTGCCCCAGTGGGGCCAGCGCTGATTATAGCGTCTGCCTCTCCTGTTTTTACCAACTCTATTGCCACAGCTATAGAGGCATTAGGCTTGCGGCGAATGGCGAAAGCCGGGTGCTCGCCTTCTTTGACGACTTCGTCAGCCCTAACACAACTAATAGGAAGATAAGAAACTTCGTACTTGGCTAGCTCCGCTTTCAAGATGTTTATCGGCCCAACCAGTATGATTCCTACATCTCCCTTTCTGGCAGCCGTAACTGTCCCTTTGATTATCTCCTCAGGGGCGTAATCACCCCCCATAGTATCCACTGCTATCCTTACTGCTTTACTAGTGGTTGACATAAAAATATATATCTCCTTTGCAATTCCAAGACTGTGGCAAGAACTCGGCTACTGCTTCAGCTATAAATGTTTTCCTCCTCTTTTTGTAGCCGTTGGTAGAATATTATACACCCTCTTTACAAATTTAGAAGAGGCAATAAAGCATATCGAAGAAATTTTTATTGAACGCAGCGAACTCAACATTTGCAAGAGCATTCCGCCGGTTGATTAATTCTATTTGCCTTGATTTTGTTGTAACTATGTTGATGATTGGTGCCATAGCAGTTAATTGCTATGGCACCAATAGTTTACTTTAGCCTACTTTCGGCAGCTGAGCCAGAGCCTCCTTTATCTTCTTGTCAGGATACTCGTAGTCCTCGAGTTTGCCAGAAAGATAGGCATCGTAGGCAGCCATATCAACATGTCCATGTCCGCTATGAGCTAGCAGGATGGTCTTTGACTCACCAGCCTCCCTGCACTTCAGGGCTTCGTCAATGACTACCTTGATGGCGTGGTTTGGCTCTGGGGCGCTGATGATTCCCTCAGTGCGGGCAAAGGTTATGCCAGCCTGGAAGGTGGCAAGCTGATGTTCAGCTCTGGCTTCAACTAAGCCTAGTCTCAGAAGGTGGCATATGATTGGTGCCATCCCATGATAGCGTAAGCCACCAGCGTGAATTGGAGGTGGAATAAAGCCATGTCCCAGGGTAAACATCTTGATTAGGGGGGTGAGGCCAGCTTCATCGCCAAAGTCATAGGCATAGGGCCCCTTGGTAGTGGTAGGGCAGCTTGCCGGCTCTACATTGATGATGCGCAGGTCTGGTTTTATCCCGTCAATTTTGTCTTTTACAAAGGGCAAAAACAGGCCGGCGAAGTTTGAGCCACCGCCGATGCAGCCCACAATGATGTCGGGATAGGCATCTACCTTCTCCATCAACCTTTTTGCTTCTAGGCCATTAACGGTTTGATGCAGTAGGACATGGTTAAGCACGCTGCCTAGGGCATAGTGAGTATCATCGCGAGAGACGGCATCCTCTACTGCCTCACTGATAGCCAGCCCCAGGCTACCGGGACAATCAGGGTCTTTTGCCAGCATAGCTCGCCCTGCCTTGGTATCCGAACTGGGACTGGGGATACATTTAGCTCCCCAGGTCTCCATCATGATGCGGCGATATGGCTTTTGGTTGTAACTAATCCTGACCATGTAGACCTTGCACTCCAGACCAAAGGTAGCACAGCCAAAGGAGAGAGCGCATCCCCATTGACCAGCTCCAGTCTCGGTGGTGATACGCTTGGCTCCTTCTATCTTGCTATAGTAGGCCTGAGCTACAGC